>JAHEKL010000083.1 GCA_024638345.1 Gammaproteobacteria bacterium
GGCCTTCATCGCCCCCCCAACGTCTCGTCAGCCGCGCCGCCCAGGAGTCACCGAAGCTTTGGATGTTGCTGAAGTCGTAAGGACCCTCCGGCTCGCTGCCTCCGAAGATCCCGGCCTCGACGCCCCAACTCCCGCGAACGTAGACACCCGATACCAGCCAGCGCTCCAGCACCTGAGAAAGGTGATGATTGGTCGGATACTTGAGCCCCGGTCGAGACATGGGGTCGTCTGTTCCGAACGGCGCAAACGCCTTCCCAGCCGATACCGATAGATCTCCGCCGGCGCGGTTCCAAAGATTGGCGCTCAGCATCAGCTCGTGGATCAGGGTGTGGGGATGCCGCTTATCGATGAACCCCTCTCCCCAACCGCCGGGCGTGAGCTCGCCGCCGCCCTGGGTGAGTCCCTCGAAGTTCAGAGTAGTCCGAAGAGCGATCGTCTCGCCGGGACCGACGATGTTCACCATCGCCGCTGGCTGCGTGAGATACCATTCGGTCTTGTTCAGCGGGCTGCCTTCGAGCGACGGGGCGGCGATCGTGACCACGGGAAATACCTGGCCCATGACCATGGCACTCCATTCTCCGCCCAGGTCGAGGCTCCACATGTCCTGCCCCGCCATCATGGAGTCCATGGTCTCCGGGCGATCTTGTGCGTAGGCCGGTTTGGTGGGAAGCGCTGTGCAAAGCCCGACGGCCATCCACGCGCACGTGGTCCTCAGGTTCATGATGTCCTTCCCGCGTGATCGTTGTCGGTGTGGCTTTGACGACTGGATCGATCAGCGTGGAAGTCTAGGAGGGGGCGGGTCCTGGGCGAGCTGTGGCGAGAGCGCCTGGCTCGGTAGCGCCAACGAACCCACGTGCAGGTCAGTCGAGGGGATCACCGGTGCCCGATCCCCCGCCAGCAACGACAGGCTGCAGGTCGAGTGGGCTACGCACGTCGACGCGGCTCGTCCATCCTCGCCCTCGGATTCGCCGGTCGGTGTGTCGCAAGGGCCCGCGTCGTCCGTGGGATGCTCGTGACCTACGATTGCTTGCGCAGAATCGCTGGCTGAACTGCCGCAGCGCGACGCCGCGAGCGAGGGCGTGAACTGTGCCAGAAGGAGAATCAGAGCTGCAGCGCGATACATCGAGTCGGGCGGCTCCGGATGGCGAGGGAGAACCCCGCAGTGTACGCGATGGGGGGGTGATTTGGGAAATCTGGAGGCCCTCTCAGATCACCCCCGCGCCGAGCGCGATCGCGATCCCGAGCAGCATGATGCCCGTGAGTGTCTGGATGGTGCTCATGGCTACGGCTTGGATGAAGCTCCTGGCGATCAGGATTCCCACGAAGGCCGCCGCGATTGCGGTGAAGACCAGTCGAGCGGCTTCACTCTGCAGGGCGAACGCGGAACCGATTCCCACGAAAGTGGCGGCATAAACCGTGATCCTCACGACGTCGACCGCCAGACTCACCACCGCCGTCGTCCCGACGAAAGCCTCTGTCGTAATGCCGACCTTGGCCAGAAACGCCGAACGGAGGGCGCCCTGATGACCGGAAAGACCGCCAAAGAAGCCGGAGAGTAGACCCCCGAGCGTCAGCAGCCTCCGGTCGAACTCGAGAGAGCGAAGCCTCGGTAGGAGCTCGAACAGGGCGAAGCCGAGCATGAGGCCGCCCATGACCAGCTTGACGGGCGTGACCACCGCGACCCTCTGCCCCAGGCGATACTCGGTGATCGGGGGTAGACCCGAGACCATTCCGAGAGCGGCGGCCCCCACGAAGGCCGCCAGTACGGCCGGGATACCGAAGCGAAGGACGATCGCCCAGTCCGCACCCTTCCCTACGAGTGACACCTTGAGGACGTTGTTCGCGCCGTGCACGACCGCCGTCGCCGCTACAGCCACCTCGATCGAAAAGAAGAGCGCGAATACGGGTAGAAGTAGGGTTCCGAGGCCGAAACCGGAGAAGAGCGTCAGCCCAGAGACGCAGAAAGCGCTGGCGGCAACGATCAGATAGTCCACTTCCTGGTCACTTCAGAGGCGAAGGGCATCGGGCATTCGGGGTCCGCCAACCGGATCCCGAGGTCTAGCTGAGACCGGCAGCGAGGGTACGCTGGGCGTGCTCGACCTTCTATCATAGCTTTCGATCGGAATCTCATCCTTCATCGACTCCATCCTGACCGCGGGAAGAATCAATGAGGATCGCTGCTCCTGCCTCCCTGGCCGTCGTCGCTCTGCTGATAGCGCTCCCTGTGGAATCCCAGGACCGTTGGACACTCGACGTTCGGGGCGGGCCCGCCCTATCCATCCGGGACGTGGGCCAGGACGAGCTGAATACGGGCTTCGGATTCGAGGGCTCTGTGGGGTACCGACTCCTCGATTACATTGCCGCCTATGCCGGTTGGGACTGGCATCGTTTCTCCGCGGACCAGTCCTTTGCAGGTCCGAATACCGACTTCGGGGAGTCGGGGTTCGCCTACGGTCTCCGGTTCGAACGGCCATACTCCGGCGAAACGAGCTCCGGTCTAGCGTACCGATTTCGCGTCGGTGGAACCTACCACCAAATCGAGATTCAAGATGAGGACGGGGAGGTGATCGCCGACTCCGGCTACGGGATTGGGTGGGAGGGAGGCTTTGGGATCACCTTTCCATTGAGTGACAGGTGGAGGCTTTCACCGGCGGGCCGGTACCGATCCCTCACCCGGGACGTGACGATCGGAAACACGGTGACCGAAGTCGATCTGCAATATCTCGCGCTCGATCTGGGTGTTACCTGGTCCTTCTGACCAAGGGCCACCGCGTGTCGTCCTGTTCATTGACCCACTGAGGTTTCGGACTTATAATCAACTATCTGGTTGATTAGTGGAATGCTGTTCTAATTCGATACCGATGCCAGACGACCGACTGATAGGGTCGTCGCTCGCCAGCGAGGATTGTGACCATGAACAGAATGACACTCGCCGCTATTGCGGCCCTCATCGGAGTCCTCGCCGTCCAACCGGCAGCTGCGCAGCACGGTGGAGCACATCAAGGCGGGCACCATCACACCGGACAGGACGCAGGCGGGTTCATGGCCGACATGGAGGTCGTGCATGAGCTGCTGACCGCTCACGAAGCGATCGACCGCACAGTCACCCTCCTACCCGACGGCGTCCGAACCCTGACCGAGTCCGACGATCCCCTCGTGGCCTCGTACATCAGGGAACACGTGCTGAGCATGAACGAGCGCCTTTCGAACGGCGAGATCTTCAACATGAACAGCCCCACCATCCCGATCATCTTCGAGAATGCGGACCGGATCCGTACGGAGATCGAGGAGACCCCTAACGGAGTGGCGTTCACTCAGACGACGGACGACCCTGAGCTCGTACCCGTGCTGCAGGCCCATGCGGAGGAAGTCAGCGAGTTCGTTCTGGATGGGATGGAGGCGATGATGCGGAGCATGCGAGAGCGCGGCGGGGCGATGCAGCATATGGGCCCCGGGATGCACGGGCGGTAGGCACGCCGCGCGCCCCTCAGCTGGGCTAGCGGCCGCGGACGGGCTCGAGCTTCATGAGGTCCGTTCCCGTGACCTCACCGGCGAAGACGTTGCCCATGGAGTCCATGGCGACACCCTCCGGCAAAGCTTCGTCGATCACCGCGATCTCCGAGAAATCGTCCGCATGCGCGATGATGACGCCTTTTCGCAGCTGGTAGTCGGCCACCAGCACCCTGTCATCGTCCGTGATGTGTATTCCGCTCGCCATGATCGCGGGCCAAACGGCCAGAAAGCGACCGCTCTGGTCGAACACCTGAATCCGCTGGTTCATGCGGTCACCCACGAACAGGCGACCTCTGGAATCGAATGCGAGGGTGTGCGGCTCGTTGAACTCTCCTAGGAGGGTGCCTTCCTGGCCCCACTCCATCAGGAACTCGCCGTCCCTCGAGAACTTGACGATCCGGTCGTTCCCGTGGCCATCGGCGATGAAGATGTCACCGTTCGCAGCGATGGCGACGTCCGCGGGACCGTCGAAGGTATTCTCGCCCACCCCGGCCACGCCGGGGGTGCCGAGCGTCATGAGCACCCGTCCCTCGGGGCTGAACTTCACCACCACGTGTCCTTTGCCTTCCCCTCCCTGCGCGTCGGTCACCCAGACGTTCCCGTCCTCGTCCAAGGTCGATCCATGCGGCCACACGAACATCCCTTCACCCCAGCTGTCCAAGAGCCGACCCGAGGAGTCGTACTTGAGCATCGGCGGCACGTCGTCGCGCTCGCGACAGTTGTTGGCGAAGCATCGATGGAACACCCACAGGTTGTCGTCGTCATCCGTTTCGATGCCGATCGTCTGACCCCAAGCTTCTACTCCGTCCGGAAGCTCGGCCCAACCCTCGACGTGATGATACCGCACGTCCTGAATCCACGCGCTTGCACCGACCAAAACAGGGATCGACACGGCAAGGAAGATGAGTCCGGCCCGGCTTGGGTTCGACATCTGGCTCTCCGTGCTTCGATGGAGTCTTACCTCAACGTTTCGTAACCTGCGGGGCGGCGCTCGGCATCGCAATCCGGAGCCCGGCCCTTTGCGCCTTCTATTCGTGGAGCGCAGGGGGCAGGGCAAACACGAAAAGGGTCGAACTGCCGGTAGGGGAGGTGAGACCCACATCCGTGAGGTCGATCACGTTGTCGTAGAGGGTCCCGCCCCCGGTGCTGACTGCGATGTACTGGACTCCGTCGACCGAGTAGCTGATGGCGCCGCCTGAGATCCTGGCGTTCAGGATCGTCTCCCAGAGGACCTCGCCAGTCCGGTCGTCGTAGGCCCGAAACCTCCGCTGCCAGTCCCCGCCGAACACGAGTCCACCCCCGGTGGAGACCAGACCTCCGGAGTGGAGGGTCGGCCAGTACCGCTCCCAGAGGACTTCTCCGGTCGAGACCAGAACGGCCTTCACCACGCCCAGCGACTCGGGGCGCTCGGGTGAACGGATCGAGATGCGGCGAGCGCCCAGGCTCGTCCCGTTCCATTCCAGCGCGGTCTGTTCGAGCCAGGAGTTGTGGAGTGGCTGATAGACGGCGCCGGTCCGAGGGCTGTACGTGCCTGGCCACCAACCCTTGGCCGCTCGTTGACCCACGATGACGGTCTGGCCGATCTCCCGGTGCCTCATCTCGGCGTTGGCCTCCACCCGGCCTTGGGGCGAGATGTTCACGATCGTGTTCTGATGAAGGATCGGGCTTCCCCAGAGGAACTCACCCGTGGCTCGATCGAGGACGAACTGGACTCCACCCTTGCCGGCGGTCCAGACAACCTGCCTCACCTCGCTCGGATCGATGTTCGGGTTCGACCACGACACCTCGTCGGACGGATCGATGGTCGTGTCCACGAGAATACGCTCTCCAATGTGGTCCAGATCCCAATCGTCGCCCGGCAGATGCTGGTAGTACCAAACGAGCTCGCCAGTGTCCGCGTCGATGGCGAGAGTCGAGTTGGAGTAGAGAGCGTCCTCCCCGTTTCTCCCCTGCGCGATCGATGGATAGGGGCCCGGAACCCCGGTGCCCATGTACACGAGGTTCAGCTCGGGATCGAAGCTGCTCACCCCCCAGGCCGATACGTGATAGCGCTCCGTGATCGGGACGTCTCCCCAGGTGTCGCCACCGGGCTCCCCTGGTCGGGCCACGGTGTTCACCCGCCACAGCAGCTCACCCTCCTGCGCGTCGTGGGCGAGGATGAAGCACCCGCCAGGCGTGTTGTTGACGCCCCCGAACAGCCCGCACGACCGCCCGGTAACGATGACGTCGTTGGCCGCGATAGGGCCGGAGGTGTAGTTCGTCGCAAACTCCGGGCCTGCCATGAACCGCTCCCACACGACCTCGCCGGTCCGAGCGTTCAAGGCGACCAGAAATCCGTCTCGGCTCGAGTAATAGACCCGGTCGTCATAGAGGGCGAGGTTTCGCATCGTCCCGGTCGGACTCACTCCTTCGGGCAGCGTCCGCTGGTACTCCCAGATCAGGTCGCCCGTGGTCGCGTCGACGGCCTCCACCCGGCTGGAGGGGTGGACGACGTACATCACCCCCATGTAGACCAGGGGGGTCATCTCCATCGGCCCGGGCTGAATCGCCCTCGACCAGACGAGCTGGAGCGCGCTCACGTTTTCGGGAGTGATCTGGTCCAGGGGACTGTGCGCCCAGTTGTCGTGCGTCCGCCGGTACTGTGGCCAGTCCGCGTCCGATGGACGGTTCAGAACTTCGTCCGTAACCGGTACGAAATCCTGGGCGCCAAGTGAGGGCGCACCGAGGATCGAGAGGGTGGCGAGCACCAGGACGGATCGGGGCGTTCCTTTCATGGATCCTCCCGTGCCAGGTCTTGGTTCACCGTCGAGACCATGCGAGCGAGCTGGGTCCCGGAAGACGATGAGGGGGGTGCTCGCGGTCCGCAAGAGTTTCGATCCCTCCCATGGATGCGGTCGGGCGCAGGAGCCAGAAGCTTCCGACGACGGTCTACCGCACGGGATCTCTGCGGGGGTTCAGCGAAACGATCTGTTCAGCCGTCATGTTAGTGAGCGCACTGTCGGCCATCTGGAGTGAGTCCGTGGCTGACGCGTCCACGACCAACCTTCCGAGGCCTCCATGCTGTCCCGACGTGAATGGCTCAGACTCACCGCCGGAGCGGGTGCCTGGTTCAGCCTGAATCCCCGTCTGATCGAGGCGATTCAAAGCCAGGACCTCATCACACGCGCGGTTCCGTCCACGGGCGAGCGGTTGCCGGTCGTGGGACTCGGCGGTGCGAACACCTTCTCCGCTACTGCGCGAGCAGAGGACTTCGAGACGATCGGGGGCGTCCTGCAGGCGCTGGTGGATGGAGGCGGAACGGTCTTCGATACGGCCGCCGGCTACGGCGCCTCGGAAGAGGTCTCGGGGCGTGTCGCACAGGAGCTCGGCATCGCGGACCGGATGTTCTGGGCGACCAAGGTGAACGTGGCGAGCGGACGAGGCGGGGGCAGCCGATCCGCGGACCCGGCCGCAGCTCGAGCCCAGCTAGAGCGATCGTTCGAGCGCCTCCGCATTCCCAGGATCGACCTCATCCAGGTCCACAACATGGGTGATCCGCCGACACAACTCGGGATCCTCGAAGAGCTCAAAGCCGAGGGGCGGATCCGGTACACGGGCATCACCACGACAAGCGAGAACCAATACGCCGCCCTTGCAGACGTCATGCGAAACGAGCCCATCGACTTCATCGGAATCGACTATGCGGTGGACAATCGGATCGCCGAGGACGTAATCCTCCCGCTCGCCTTGGAGCGGCGGATCGGGGTGCTCGTGTACCTCCCGTTCGGCCGGAGTCGGATGTGGGCTCGCATCGGCGACCGCCCGGTCCCGGAGTGGGCCGAGGAGTTCGACGCTCACACCTGGGCGCAGCTCATGCTCAAGTTCGTGATCGCGCACCCAGGCGTGACGGTGGCCACCCCCGGCACGAGCGACCCGGGGCACATGATCGACAACCTCGCGGGCGGACGAGGCCGACTTCCGGACGCAGAGCACCTCGAGCGGATGGCCGAGCTGGTGGAGGGCTTGCCGAGGGCCTGAAGCTGACCGGCAAGCTTACACTTTACGTCAGAAACCCTTACAGAACACGCCTCCCCGGCCTCCTCGGACGCGGGTAGCTTTCCCATTCCCCCACGTCGCGAGGAGAAGTGGATCATGGATGCACGGCCACCTGCGAGGCAGGTGCTTGCCCGAGAGCGAACGGGAGCGAGGGTCGCGCTTGGATGCCTGCTTCTTTTAGGGCTCTGTCTCTCTGTCCCGCCTGTGCACGTCGCCGCGCTGCAGCAGGGCGACGAGATCCGGGAGAACGCGCTTCGGGTCTTCCTCGACTGCGATACCTTCCGCTGCGACTCCGACTACTTCCGCACGGAGATCGGGTTCGTGAACTGGGTTCGAGACCGGACCCTGTCAGATGTCCACCTGATCATCACGGCGAACGAGACGGGTGGGGGTGGCGACATCTTCACGCTCGACTTCATCGGACTGGAGGAGCTGACCGGGGACGATGACCAGCTCTATCTGACCACGCTTTCGACGGACACCGAGGACGAGATCTTGACGGGCCTGACCGCGGTGATCGCGGCCGGACTCGCACGGTATTCCGCGGCGATCGGACAGCCGGGCGCGTTCCTCATCACCCCGGCCGGGGACGCCGCGCCCGATACGGATGAGCTCGTCACCGGGGACCAGGTGCAGGACCCCTGGAACTTTTGGGTCTTCGAGATTGGGAGCAACTTCGAGCTCCAGGGAGAGGACACGGAGAAACAGCGTCGACTCCGCGGTTCCTTCGACGCGAGGCGTACCACTCAGACCTGGAAATTCGAGTTCGAAGCGGACGGGGACTTCCGTCGGGATGAGCGCGATCTCGAGGATGGCGACGTCGTGATCGACGATCGGACCAACTGGAGCGCAGACGCGCTCCTCGTTCGGGCCCTCGCCGATCGCTGGTCCGTCGGGATCCTGGCGGGAGCCGGGGCGTCTACACGCCGGAACCAGAACTTCGGCGCCAACTTCGCTACCGCGCTCGAGTTCAGCTTCTTCCCCTATGTCGACGCCCCCAGACAGTCGCTGACCGCTCGCTACGATCTTGGAATCCAACACTTCGATTGGGAGGAGGAAACGATCTTCTTCGAGACCGCCGAAACCCGCCCCCGGCAGCGGCTCCGCCTGGAGCTCTTTCAACGCCAACCCTGGGGCGAATCGAGGGTCTCGATCGGGGCGAGTCAGTTTCTCCATGACAGCAGCAAGTGGGCGCTCTCGATGTCGGGGGACCTGGAGTTCCGGATCGTTCGCGGGCTCAACCTCGAGATCGGCGGAGATCTGGAGCTCATCGAAGATCAGCTCTTCATCTCGAGAGAGGGACTCACCGACGAGGAGATCCTCTTGGGCCGATTCCAGCGACCGACGGACTCCGCCTACGAGATACAGCTGGGTCTCAGCTTCGAGTTCGGATCGATCTTCAACAACGTGGTAAACAACCGTTTCGACTAGTTCGACCCGCCGGAGATCAGAGCGGGCAAGCAGGTGCGCTCAGCGCGAACGGGCCGATTCCGATTGCGTTCGCCGGGTGCTCCCGGCCGCGAGTGCGCAATTCGACTACATTGATCCGAATTCCCCCCATCGGGCCGTCCACTCAATCGAGCAGAGGGCCACGCGTGGGAAGCCCCGGTAGCGGTCTCGAGGAGGCCGGATGACCGTTGAAAGCAGCTCCCAGGATCTCATCAAGCGGTACGGGTTGACGGACAGCGAGGTTCGCGTCGCGAAGCGTGCGGCGCAGCTCATCAGGCGCTATCGGCTGGAGAGTCGAGGTACCTGGTCCGGTCCCACCGCGGACCAGCTGGTCCGACAGGAGGTCCGGGACGCCACGAGGCAGATCAGCGTGCTCACGCTCGCCTGCTCGGTGGAGAAGGAGACGCGCTAGCTTCGGCTTCCCCCGGCGCTCCCTTTCGGACAAGATTGGCCCATCGGGTCGCTCAACGTTGGCGGACCGATCGCAACCCGTAAGGGACCGCTGAGCGATCGGACGGGTACTCATTGGTGTAACCCCTTTTGGAGCGCCTCACGTCGCGTTCCACTCCTCCAGCGGAGTAGGACGCGATGACCAAGGTCCGAATCTTCAAGAAAGACGGAACCGCGACCCCGTACTTCTGGTCGACTGAGGACGCCGGCGATCGGACGAGCGTGACGGTCTACAAGCGCACGACCGATGGCGTGAAGCGGAAGACGGGTGTGAGCTTCAACACTATCACCAACCAGATGCGCAGGGAGTAGCCTTACCGTCGCCGAGCTCCTCGAGCTCGGCGGCTCCCTGTCCGACCGGGGCTCGCGGCCGGCAACGAAATACTTGCCGACGCCGCTTCGGCGGGCCTCGCCGACGCGCATTCGCCGGCGACTCCTAACCCCCCGTCGGACAGTAGCTTCCCGCAAAACGGCCTACGACCGGCTGCATTGGCCCCTCTCTTGCCGCATGAGTGCTTGAGAAGCCCTGGGGTAACCTGCAACGCCGGTACCGCGCGATGAACAACGGGATGAGGGCCGTACTCGTGGGAGCTCTGGGCCTGGCGTCCGCCTGCTCCGGGACGGACAGCAGCACAAACCCCAGGTCCACGGTCGATCCCCTCGAGGTCATGCTGACTCCGGCCAGCCTGACGATCGACGTGGGTCAGGCCGAGGACCTCGCCGTCACCATCTCGGGCGGAGCCGAGGGAGCCTCCGTGTCTTGGATCTGTCTGTCCGGCGAGCCCCAGACGATCACCGCGTCCAAGACCGGTGCAGGGTGCAGGGTTAGGGGCGAGGAGCCCGGCGTCGCGACCGCCT
>JAHEKL010000084.1 GCA_024638345.1 Gammaproteobacteria bacterium
GAACGAGGGGTTGCTCGCGCAGGACACCGAGGGTGATCTGGGTAAGGTCTTGCGTATCGATTGGGATGGAGGTGCGGAGATCGTGAGCCTGGGACACCGGAATCCGCAAGGCCTCGTGATCGCGTCCGACGGGACCGTCTGGAGCACCGAACACGGCCCGCAGGGCGGAGACGAGCTGAACCGCATTCGTGCAGGGGGAAACTATGGGTGGCCGTTGGCCACCTATGGGACCGAGTACGAGCTCTACGAGTGGCCCTTGCTCGAGACCACCGGCGATCATGGCCCATACGAAGAGCCCGCCTTTGTCTGGATGCCTTCCCTGGGGCTATCCAACCTGATCGAGCCGCAGGGATCCGAATTCCCCCGCTGGGACGCCGACCTGCTGATCGCTTCCATGAGTGGACGGAGTCTGCTTCGTGCCCGTCGGAGCGGAGACCGGATTCTTTACGTGGAGGGGATTCCGGTGAACCGACGGATTCGAGATCTAGAACAGCTCGGCGATGGCCGCATTCTCCTTTGGAACGACCAGGGAGACTTCACGGTCGTCCAAGAGGCTCGGCTCGACGAGGCGGGAGCCAGGATCTATTCAGGTTGTGCGACGTGCCACGAAGCCGCCTCCAACGAGGCCGTGGTGGCACCCACCCTCAGGGGCGCCTTTCACCGAGCGGTCGGGAGCGTGGAGGGCTTCCCCTACTCGGAGGGACTTCGAGATATCGGGGGGTGGTGGAGCGAGCCCCGCCTAGACTCGTTCCTCCTGGATCCTTCCGCCTTCGCGCCGGGAACGAGCATGGTGTTCGAAGGGCTGGCGAACCCAAACGATCGGCGTGATCTGATCGAGTTTCTCAAGGGTTATTGAGCCAGCGGCGAAGCTGCACGAGCCGATCCAATCTCTAAGAGGACGTGTTGGCTGGCGCAGCGTCCCTAGCCGCTCTCACACCTGAGTCGAGATGAGGAAAGAGAGACGAAAGGTACCCGCCGGATCGAAGGACCTTCGAGATCTGTTCCGAATCACCAGATGGGGATTCCGGCTCATCTGGCAACTGAGTGCCGGGCTTGTTTCCGCCTCGATCGTCCTCATGATCGTGCGCGGCGCATTGCCCGCCGCCTTGGCGCTGGTCATTCGCGGGCTCGTCGACTCCGTCGTGTCGGTCATTCAGGACGGATCCGAGAGTCGGGCACTCCTGTATTGGATCCTCGCCACCTTCCTCCTGGCGCTGATCGAAGGTCTTTCGTGGTTCTTCCTGAGCTACGTGCGAAGTCGAATGTCCGAGGACCTGCACCTGCGGGTTTCCACCGATGTGATCGATCATGCCATGAAGCTGGACCTCGCGTTCTTCGAGGACTCCGAAAACAAGGACATGATCGCACGCGCGCGTGCGGATTGCGGACCGCGGCTGGCCAACATCGTTCTGGATTGCCAGAACACCGTGACGATGACGCTGCAGGCGATCTCGCTCCTCGGTGTGTTGGTCCTGATCGAACCCTTGGTCCTCGCTGTCGTGCCGCCCTTCGCGATCCCCTTCGCGATCTTCCAATGGAAGCTGGCCGCCCAACGTTATGAGGAGCAGCACCTCCGTGTCACCAAGCAACGCTGGACCGGCTATTACTCGGGTCTCGTCACCGAGCCCTACTCGGTGCCCGAAACCAGGTTGCTCGGACTCGGCCCATTGCTCCTGAGTCGCTATCGAACGCTGATGACCGAGTTTCGCGATCGGGACCGAGTGCTGCACAAGAAGAACCTCGTTGGCAGCTCGATTGCGGCGATCCTGGTCTCTGTCGCGCTCTACGGCCTCTTTGCCCGAGTCGTCTTCAGCGCGGTTACGGGAGGGGCGACCATAGGAGACCTCGCGATCTTCACGGGCGCGGCCGGGCGACTCCGGTCGGCGATGGACGACGCGATCAGGTCCGTATTCTCGGCCTTCGAGCACACGTTGCACCTGGCGAACCTCGAGACCTTCTTGGCTACCCAGCCTTCCCTGATGCCGGGTCGTCTCGAGATCGCGCGGACGCCGGGATCCGCAGTCCGACTCGAAGGTGTCGGTTTTTCCTATCCGGGCTCGAGCCGCCCGGTCCTCTCGGATGTCTCGCTCGAGATCCTTCCCGGAGAGACCGTTGCCATCGTCGGCGAAAACGGCGCAGGCAAGTCGACCATGGTCAAGCTCCTGGCACGCCTCTACGATCCTGATCGAGGGAGAATCCTGCTCGACGGCACGGACCTGCGTGACCATTCGTCCGAGAGTCTCCACTCGCGGCTGAGCTTCGTCTTCCAGTCGTTCGGTCGCTACGAGGGCTCGGCCGGTGAGAACATCGCTCTCGGCAACTGGCCGCAGCTGCTGGATCGACCCGACCGTGTCGTCAAGGTCGCGAAGGAAGCCGGGGTCCACCAACTCATCGAGTCTCTGCCCGAGGGCTACGACACGGTGCTGGGTCGCATGTTCGGAGACATCAGCCTCTCGGGAGGTCAGTGGCAGCAGCTCGCGGTCGCTCGGGCCTTTGCCCGCGAATCGTCACTTCTGGTGCTGGACGAGCCGACATCGAACCTGGACACTCGATCTGAATTCGAGCTGTTCACGCGATTCAAAGAGCTCGCGAAGGACCGCACGACGATTCTGATCTCGCATCGGTTCAGCACGATCGGAATGGCAGACCGGATCGTGGTCCTTTCGGAGGGCCGTGTAGCGGAAGAGGGCACGCACGAAGGTCTGATGGAGGCGGCCGGCACCTACGCCGCTCTGTTCAACCTCCACCGCAGCCAGCTCGTTGAATAGCCACAAGCTTTTCGATAGCGGCCCCCCATCGGTTCCGGAGCGCGGGCTTCCAGAGCGATTCGCCGAAGAAGGGTACGTGGGCCCACTGTCGGTCCTGACCTCGGAGGAATGCCAACGATTCCTGGCATCATGTCAGAGAAGTCCGATGGGGGGCTCCCTCGACTGGGGCAAGTCGCGCGCGACCTCCTCACGCTCTTTCTACGAGCTCGCCGCTCACCCGAGCATCGTCGATGTGGTGGCCGAGCTGCTGGGCGACGATGTCATGCTATGGGGCGCCACCCTGCTGGTTCGTTCTCCAGGCCAATCTCACCCCTGCCACTCGGATATCGAGTCTGCCCCCCACGACCGAAGCACCGTTTCGGTCTGGGTCGGAATCAAGGACGTAACGGCCGAATCTTCGCTCATCGTGGTTCCTCGTTCCCACCGATTCGGTGTCACGATCCAGGAAGAGCGCAGCCGAAAGGGAATCGACAGAAACACCGTCGGAATCGAACAGGTCGAGGGTTGGGCGCGGGATCGCGATCCTGACGCTCGGGTGGTCGTGCCACGCATGTCGGACGGCGACGCCCTATTCTTCGACGGACAGCTTTGGCACGGATCCAACAACCGATCGGAAAGACATCGACATGCGGTCCTGCTGCAATATGCGACCCCCGGCACCGAGATTCGGATTCCCGACTTCAATTCACTCGATTGGCCCTTTACCTACTTGGATTTACCAAGACCCCCCTGCCTTATGATCAGAGGTTCCGGTAGCCCTCTCTCCAACCGTTTCGTGCCTCCTCCCGCCGCCGACGAAGGCGGGGGTAGAACGCGGCTCTCGAGCCACTCCCATCGGCTCGGGGTCCCGCTGGCGTCCGACGATCGAACGGGTTGGAGGCCCTACGATCTGTTCAAGGGCACGACCGCCAACCACGAGTTCATCTCGTGCCACGTTTCCGCTTTGACCCGGGGTACGAGCCCTCATCCTCCCCACAGGCATCGCGAGGAGGAATTGCTACTGCTGCTGGAGGGAGAGGTCGACCTTATCCTGCCTGACCTGGGCGAGGAGGAAGACGAACAGCGGATACGCTTGAGACCGGGCCAGTTCGTCTACTACCCTGCGCACTTCGCTCATACCCTCGAGGGTGTGAGCGAAATCCCGGCCAACTACCTCATGTTCAAGTGGTACAGCCATCCGCCGTCGAGTGCTTCAGAGATCCTTCGATATCGGCTGTGCGACGGCCTCGATCGGAGAGTCGAGTCCGACATCGAAGAGGGGTTTCGGCCCCGGGTTCTCTTCGCGGGACCCACTTCTTGTCTGCGCAGACTACAAGCGCACGTGTCGACGGTGACTCCCGGGGCCGGCTACGACGACCATGTCGATGCCCACGACGTCGGGCTGATCGTATTCGCGGGAAGGATCGAGGCAAAGGGTGCCGAATATGGGCCCAATAGCGTGCTCTTCTTCGCCGCCGGTGAACCGCACGGGTTGAAGAACCCGGGCAACGAGACCGCCCGTTATCTGGTCTTCGAGTTTCACGGCCACAAGGGCGCGGTTCCTTCGCTCCCTGGCGGCCCCTCGGGGTCGTTCCTCGGCAAGGCCACGGATCTTCGACGCTGGAAGGCAAGCCTGAGGCGGATGATCGAACGGTTCCGTTAGCCCGCCTCGATCTCGCTGCCTGGCCCTCGTCCTCGATTGCGAGCCCGGGATCCGGTCGAGCCTACGACCCGTTCAGCCGGAACACGTACATCGCGTTGTGCCGGTTTCCGGGCGGGATGCGGATCTCGGGCGCGAGGAAGCGTGAGACGTTCCACGGGCTTCCACCGATGACCCCTGTAGGCACCGCCAGGTACTGGACACCGTCGACCTCGTAGGTCATCGGGTATCCCTGTACAGCGGTCGCGAGGCGACTCTCCCAGAGCATCTCCCCGTTCGTCACGTCGTAAGCCCGAACCCAACGGTCGTAGTCGCCCATGAAGACGAGCCCTCCCCCAGTGGTCAGGGCGGAGGTCAGGAAGGGCGCCCTTTGCTCGACGGACCAGACTTCTTCCATGGTTCTCAGATCGTAAGCGCCGAGCTTACCCAGGTTGCCGTCCGTTCCCGGCATCTCCATCCAGACGCGCGTCCCTCCGCTACTTCCGCCGCCCTCCACCATCTCGACCTCTCGCGCGGCGTAGTCCATGCAACTCTGGCTCAACGGCGCGACAATGACGCCCCTCCCGGGATGGTAGCCCATGGCGTGCCAATTCTTACCTCCGGCGGTCGATGGACAAACGGACACCCACTGCGCGATCTGGGCGTCGCGGATGTCGGGCCGATAGCGGACTGCGCCGATCTCGGAATCCAGGTCCAGGACGTTCTGATAGACCATCTCGCGGAGCCCCAAGAATCTCCCGTTGCGACGGTCCAGCTTCCAGAGCACGCCGTGCTTCCCACTCGTGACGAGCGCAGGGATGCCCTCGATATCGACCAGGATCTGCTCCATCCCTTCATCCAGGTCGAGTGACTCCGCCGGCACGTGCTGACGATACCAGACGATTTCTCCAGTATCCTCGTCCAGGGCGAGGGTCGAGCTGGTGTAGAGGGCCGAGTCCGCCATCGTCAGGCCCCGGCTCGCAGAGGCCCACGGCTTCGCCTGTGCGACCCCGAAGTAGACCAGTCCCAGCTCCGGATCGTAGGCCCCCGTGTTCCAGACGTCCCCCCCTCCCCTGAGCTCGAGGGGAAGGCCACCCCACGTGTCACCACCGGGCTCCCCGGGACGCGCGATCGTGTACCTCCGCCAGAGCTCACGTCCGGTCCTCAGGTCGTGGGCCGTGATGAAACAGCTCTCGGGGATCAGCCGAGTGCACCCGTTGATCCCGTTGACCGCCTTGCCGTTTGCGATGACAGGCCCGCTAGAGTTCTCGAAGCCGAGCCCCGGCTCAGCGACCTGGGTTTCCCACCGCACCTCACCCGTAACCGCGTCCAGCGCGAGCATGTAGGCGTCATTGGTGGACACCACGATCAGATCCTCCCAGATCGCGATCGTACGCGCCCTTCCCCGGCCGCCCGAGATCCCTTCGGGGAACGATCGCCGATACTCCCAGAGGAGCGTTCCATCCCTCGCGTCCAGGGCCTGAATCGTATTGCCCCAGTTCGGCAGGAACATGACACCGTCGCGTACGAGAGGCGCCGGCTGGCTCCGAGTTCCGTCCTCCATGCCCCAGACCCACGCGAGCTCCAGGCGATCGACGTTTTCCGTGTTGATCTGGTCGAGCGGGCTGTATCCCCACGCCCCTAGATTCCCACGCGGGCTGAGCCAATCGCCCGGAGCGGGGTCACGTAGCTCCGCGTCGGATACCGAAACGAAGTCTTCGATGGGCACGTAGGTCCGGGTGGCCCCCGTGGGGGTCTCGGAGAGTGCGCCGTAATCGGGCAGCGAGTTCACACCCTCCGGCGACGGGCCGGTCCCGGGGGTGCCGGGGACGGGCGGGACGATGCCGCCCGGGCCGACGGCCGCCACCGACGCCCCTCCGAGGACCAACGCCCCAGCCGAGGCGAAGTCGAGCGGAGCCGTCCCTGCCACGACGCCATTTTCGCGCATGATGTACGCCGCGACGGCGGCGTACTCGTCATCTGTGAGCGTTCCTTCTTGGCCGGGCGGCATCGTCGTTCGCAGGTAACGCAGCAGCTCGACGGCGGACTCGTTGCCCCGGAAGTTGCGGAAGTCCGTTCCGGCGAGCTGAGGTGCGTCGCCCGAACCCTGCATGTTCGCCAGGTGACAGACGGCGCACACGCTCTCGTAGACCGTCGCTCCGGATTCGGCCTGGGTAGCTGTGAACGAAGCCTGCTGCGCGAGCAAGACGGACGGAAGAGCCACGGTTGCGACGACCATGAACAGCATGCTCCGCAGACCCCCGCGAACTGGAGCCACACCCTGTCTGGTTTCCATTCTGAGCTTTCCTCGGCGAAGGGCTCTACTCATCCAAGGCCTGAAGCGCGATCAGCGACGACCCGTGATTGCTCCCGATCCATAGCGTGACCGGAGTCGTCGAGTCGTCGACGAACACGCGTCGGATGTTGACGGTCTCTGGCAGGAGGTACTCGATGAACTCCCCGGTCTCTGGAATGAGCCGAACCGCCCGGTCGGTATACATCGATCCGGTCCACAAGTCGCCGTTCCTGTCCACGAACGTATCGTAGGGCTTGGTGTGGGGCGTCGGGGGCGTCCACTCCCGGAACTCGCCGCTTCGAGGGTCGAACATCCCGATCACGTTACCGCCGAAGCCGGCGTACCAGACGCGGTCCTCGGGATCGACCTCGCCGCGGCGTGGGCGCGACCCGGGAGTCGGCGTCTCGTAGAGAGCGATCTCCCCGGTCTTTGCATCGATCCGGCCGATGTGCTCGTTCGCAAAGTCCAAAAACCACAAGTTGTTCTGCGAATCAGGCTGAATGCCGTACAGGTTGTGAGAGTTGCGCGTCGAGTTCAGAAACGGCTCGAAGGTCTCGAATTCTCCGGTGGCCAGATCCAGACGATGGACCCCAGCGATCGAACGATTCTGGAGCCAGACCTTTCCGTCCACGTGGGAGCTCTCGGGGGCTGCGTGGTTCACCTGGAAGATTCGGGTCCCGTGGGTCCCCTTCGGCTGCTCCAGCTCGTCGGGGACCTTCCAAACCTGAATCTCCTCCGTCTCCCGGTCGAACTTGAAGATGGATCCCTGGAACATGTTCCCACCCCAAGGATTCCCCTCCCGATCCAGCTTCAAGGCCAGGATGCCGGTCGGGTTGCCCGGTCGCGCCTCCGGGACCTCGTACTCCGTCACCTCACCCGTGCGGGGATCCAGCTTTCCCAGATACTGCTGGCCGAAATCGACGTACCAAACCATGCCGTCCGGATCGACTTCGGCGTCATGCGGGGCCGTCGACAGCTTCGGGAGATCGTACTCCGTGATGATCGCTCGGGTGGACCGACCTGTCGGACGGGGGAACGTCTTCAGGGCGTAGGTCCGCGCACCCGAGCTCAGATTGATGCTCGCGAGGTACTCGGCCTGTCGCCGGCGCGCCTCCTGCGCCTGTGGACTCCGGTTCGCAAAAGGGGTCCATTCGTCGGTGGGTCGCCTCTGCGGATTTCCCGGAAACGCCGAGGTTACATAGCCATCCATTCGCTCCAGAACGCTCAGCCAATCTTCCGCATCGTACGTGGAGCGCATGACTCGTTCGAGTGTGTGGCAGCGCACACAGGACTCGAACATCCGCTTCTGCGCTTCGGTCCCTGGAATGCTCTCGACCCACTCCGCATTCGTCAGCTGAGCCTCGAGATCATGAGTGGCGCCGAGCTCGATATCGACCGACGCGGTCCCGGCCCCGGCGATGTCTGCGTGAAGCGGGCCCTCCGGATCGTAACCCACTGCCCGCACGGTGAGCGCGTGCCGTCCTTCCTCGAGTCTTCCCGCCGGGAATCCGTACCGACCTTGGGCATCGCTGATCACGCTCACCGCGATCGTAGAACCCTCCCGCTTGGCCGTGACGACCACCCCCTCCATCGGCCCCTCTTCGGTCGAGGTGATCTGCCCGGCCAGCGCCACATTCGCCGACGCCGGAACGCCGGGGTCTCGTGCGAGGAGGAGCGTAAAGACTGCTGCGGCGAGAACCGTCAGGCCCGCCGCGACCCCGATCAAGAGTCGCTTTGTCAACATGGTGACCCCGAGGACGGAGGAGAGGATGTGGCTCACGGACTTTCTCCCGCCGGAGTATCAGTCGGCGGGTATGCTGGTCTGACCCAGTCTACGTCTACGGCTCGCTTTCCACCAACTCCGATACGACGACTTCACTACTCGACCTGAGTATGCTGTAGAGCCTCCGCGGCTCCGTCGGATCCCAGGCGATCGCCTGTCCCTCGGCCACTACCGGAATCGTCTCGACCAGTTGTAGGACGGAACCCGCCTCAGGAACGCGAAGCACGTATACCTCGGGATGGTCGTGTCCCGTTATGTAGAGCCGTCCGTCCTCTCCCCAGGCCCCTCCCGAGTTGCTGCGGTCCTCGAATCTCGAGACGACCTCCGGAGGGAAGACGTAGCCACCCATCGATCTCCACTCGTCGTCGAAGCGAACGACCGTGGTCCAGGCCGGGTCACGACCGGGCTGGCCCCCGCGACCTTGGTAGTTCGCGAACGCTACCCACCAACTCCCGTCCTGCCGATCGGCCCAGGTCGCCGAGCCCAGAAAGATCCCGAAGCTGTGCGACCCGATGTGCTCCATGGTCTCGACATCCCAGATCTCGATCGAGCTCACCATGGGTACGCCCGGGTAGTTCGAGTGCGTCACATAGAGGCTTCCATCCAGTACGATCCCGCTGTTGAGGTGCAGGATCGGACCATCGGGTGCGCCGATCCACTCGTCCACGAGCTCGCCGGTCCTCTTGTCGTGCTTGCCAATCGCCTGGTTCGTGATGGCATAGAAGAACCGGGCGTCGACGGCCACGCCTTGGTTGGCGTAAGGCGATGAGAACCGCCTGAGCTCCGCGAAGCGGGAGTCGAGAGTGGGAGCGGCGGCGAGGAGAAGGATCAGTGGGGCCAGCAGCCCCGCGCGTGCGATGGTTGAGTGACGCATCGTCCCGTCTCGCTCTAGAAGGAAAGCAGGATCGAAGCCTGACTGACACATGCAGCCTAACGAAGCACGCGTGTCGCTCACAGGTCGGTGGGCATTGGATACCCCCGGGCCTCGATCTGGGGGCGCTGCGCTTCGATGAACTGTCGGATCAGGGTAGAGGGCACCGAGAAGGTGATTCCGTATCTGATCTCCTGGACCGGTTGCAGGTACACGGGCCCCTCGTAGGGGCGTCTCGGGTCCTGAACTCGCTCCGCCTCCTCTTCGGCGACGAGGCGGTACTCGGTGAGAGCCGCCGCGGCGCGGGCGATCCCGACCCACTCCAGACCACTCCCGTCACCTCTCACGGCCAGGATCGGAGCCCCGCTCACCCCTTCATTCCACAGCCCGTCGATCAGGAACGAGGCGTTCGGGCCCTGATTCCGATCGCCCACGATTCCGTGCGTGACCATCCGCATGCCGCCCGGATGGCCGACGACGTAGACGAGCGATCCCAGCGACAGCCGGCGCGGGTCCCCTGGGGTCAGCCTCGAGGGCGGAAGACTGACCGGCCCCACATCCTCCGGAAACGTCACCCCGATCAAGGCCAGGTCTTCCGACTCGTCGCGCGCCAGGACCTCGAACGGGTCGACGAATCGCCTGGTCACGACCGTATTCTCCTGCCGACGCTTGATCGAGATCCGCTCAATGGCACGCGCGTCCGGCTCCACGCCGGCCTCCCTGCCATCGGCCTCGAAGTATTGGACGATCGTATCGGGAAATTGAATCGCATGATGGGTGGTCAGGATCGTGAGCCGGGTCGGTCGCGAAGCGATCACCACGCCCGTGGAGGTCGTGGACTCGGCAACCGATATGGAGTCCGCCGCAAGGGAGCGGACATCCATGCCCGGAACCCGAAGCTGGCTCATTCGAGGAGCGTTTGGCTCGGCGAACACGTAGGTGTCGTATGA
>JAHEKL010000351.1 GCA_024638345.1 Gammaproteobacteria bacterium
CTCTCACTGGAGATTCGAGATGGCTGGTAGGATCCGCATTCGTTTGAAGGCTTTCGACCACTGGGTCGTCGATCAGACTGCGTCGGATATCGTTCGCACGGCCGAGAAGACCGGAGCGACCGTGAAGGGCCCGATCCCCCTGCCGACTCGAAGAGAGCGATGGACCGTGCTGCGTGGTCCGCACATCGACAAGAAGTCGCGCGAGCAGTTCGAGCTGCGGACCCACAAGAGGCTGATCGACATCGTAGAGAGCCGAACGGCTACGGTGGATGCGCTCACCAAGCTCGATCTACCGGCGGGAGTGGACGTCGAGATCAAGGTCGACTGAAGATCGCGGGGGCCGGGACCGCGCTGCGCGGTCTTCGGGGACACGGAACGAATCAGAAGGATTGGGCGAGATGGCTGGACTCATAGGCCGAAAGATCGGGATGACCCGCGTCTTCGACGACGAGGGTAGGGCCGTGCCTGTGACGGTCGTCGAAGCCGGGCCGTGCCCCGTCGTTCGCCTGAAGACCGAGGAAACGGACGGCTATCGAGCCATGCAGATCGCGTTCGGTCGCAAGAAGGAGCATCGGAGCACCAAGGCCGAGCTCGGTCACGCAGCCGCCGGCGGTCTGGACTATGCCCCTCGGCTCCTGCGTGAGTTCGACCTGCCGCCGGACGCCGAGATCGAGCAGGGTACGGAGCTAAAGGTGGACGTCTTCGAGGTCGGCCAGCGGGTGAACGTGGTCGGGACCTCCAAGGGGAGAGGATTCCAGGGTGTCGTGAAGCGATATGGATTCGCCGGACGTCCTGCTTCCCACGGTCATCCCATGTCCCGGAATCCGGGATCGATGGGTCCAGGCACGGATCCGTCCAGGGTGATCAAGGGAAAGCGGCTCCCCGGACAGATGGGGGCGGTACGGCGGACGGTCCGCAACCTGGAGGTGGTGAGAGTGGATTCGGAGAGGAACCTTCTCTTCCTGAAGGGTGGAGTGCCCGGATCGCGAAACGACTACGTCCTCATATCGAACTAGATCGATGGCCAAAGCACGTTACTACAAGGCGGATGGGAAGAAGGGCAGGGCTCGAGCCCTGCCCGACGATCTGTTCGCTGCCGCCGTGAACGAGCCGGTGCTGCACACGGTCGTGACCGCGCACCTGGCCAACCGGCGACAGGGGACCGGTTCCGCCAAGAACCGCGCGAGAGTCAGGGGTGGCGGTCGGAAGCCCTGGAGACAGAAGGGCACGGGCAGGGCCCGTCAGGGGACGATTCGCGCGCCGCAGTGGGCCGGTGGAGGTGTGGCGTTTCCCCCGACCCCCCACTCGTGGAGGCAGCGGGTTCCGAAGAAGGTGAAGGCGCTCGCGAAGCGGTCCGCGCTCAGCGCGCGCGCCGGGGAGGACCGTGTGATTCTGATCGACTCTTTGACGCTCGAGAAGCCCGCCACGCGGAGCCTCGTCAAGTACCTGGAGGAGATCGGTCTGGAGGGGAAGGTTCTCCTTCTCACCGAGGGGCTGAAGCGGAACGTCGTCCTCTCGGCTAGGAATGTGCCCGAAGTCGTCGTGCGTCCGTTCGGTGAGGAGTCGACCTACGAGATTCTCTGGTCGAGGTACGTCGTCATAGAGCGGGATGCCATCGAGGGCTCCGGTGCGAAGCAGGCCGAGGCAACGTCCGAGGCGGACGCGACGGACGACTCGGAGGGCCCCGCGGACGAGTCGGGCGAGGAGGAAACCGTTGCGGTCGAGGAGGATAGCGATGCGTGACATCTTCGACGTCATCGTCTCCCCGGTCGTGACCGAGAAGGCGACCGCGGAGCAGGCTGAGCACAATGTCTTCACCTTCGTAGTCCACAAGGACGCGAACAAGGCGCAGATCGCCGAGGCTGTCGAGACTGCGTGGGACGTCGTCGTGGAAGACGTGAGGACCGCGCACTTCCCGGGCAAATCCAAGCGCGCGCTCATGGGGCGCATGAGCCGGCGGTCACCCGTGGGCCGTCGGCCTGGCTTCAAGAAAGCCATGGTCCGTCTGGCAGAGGGCGACCATATCGAGTTCTACGAGGTGGGCTGAGGCGAACGATGGCGCTTAAGAAATTCAAGCCCGTGACGAGTGGCAGTCGGTTCCGATCGATCGTGGAGCACGTCGAGATCACCCGGAAGGGTCCCGAGCGCGCGCTGACCGAGTCCCTCCATGCGACCGGTGGCCGCAACCATCACGGTCGGATGACGGTCCGACGCAGGGGTGGGGGTCACAAGAGACGATACCGGAAGGTCGACTTCCGGCGGGACAAGCACGGGGTGCCGGGGCGGGTCGTGGAGATCGAGTACGATCCCAATCGCACCGCGAATCTGGCACTCATCGCATACGCGGACGGCGAGAAGAGATACATTCTGCATCCGCGGGGTTTGGGGGTCGGAGACACGATCCTCTCCGGTCCGGATGCGGACATCGCGGTGGGCCATACCACCCGCCTCGCCCGGATCCCGCTGGGGACGATCGTTCACAACGTGGAGCTCAAGCCGGGTAAGGGCGGCCAGATGGCGCGCTCGGCCGGGGCCGGAGTCAACGTGGTGGCGAAGGAGGGGGACTACGTGACCCTGAGGTTGCCCTCGACGGAGGTGCGCCGGG
>JAHEKL010000352.1 GCA_024638345.1 Gammaproteobacteria bacterium
GGCCGCGGAGGCCGCGGGGACGGGGGAGGCTCCGAACGCGTCGGAGGAGGTCGGAGTCGCAGAGGCGATCGTCGAGGTTCGCCCTGAGCCCGGTAGCGAGGAAGAGGTGCTTTCCGCCGGTCCGTCTACGTACGACGGCATGCGCGTGGTGGTCATCGACCCTGGGCACGGAGGGGTGGACCCCGGGGCACTCGGGCCGGACGGAATCAGGGAGAAGACCGTGGCACTGGGGATCGCCACGAGGATGGCGGCTCTACTTCAGGACCAACCGGGTCTGGAGGTACATCTGATCCGGGACGACGACACCTTCGTCGATCTGTGGGAGCGGGGCCAGATCGCCACGGAACTGCGAGGCGATCGTCCGGGGATCTTCATCTCGATCCACGCGAATTCCTTTCCGGGGCGTCGGGAAGCCACCGGATTCGAGACCTATTTCCTGTCGGACGCGCGCACCGAGCACGAGCGGAGGGTGTCTGCGATCGAGAATGCCCCGCTGAGCATGGGCGGTGAAGACGTCGACACCGAGCGTCTGCCGGACATCGACTTCATTCTCAGAGATCTCACGAATTTCGACCACGCGCACTGGTCTGCGAATCTGGCGAGCCTGATTCAGGATGAGATGCACGACTTTCACCCGGGCCCGAACCGCGGGGTGAAACAGGGCGTGTTGGCGGTGCTCACGAACGCGCTGATGCCGTCGGTCCTGGTCGAGGTCGGGTATCTTTCCAACAGGGAAGAAGCCCGGCTGCTGGGACGGGAGTCCTTTCACCGCGATTCCGCCGAGGCTCTCGCCGAAGCGGTCGTCCGATTCTTCGAGCGCTATCCGCCGGGGAGCGGAGGCGGAGGCGCTCGGGAGGATCAGTGAGGTCGCTCGGCGCGGTCGCCGCCGCCGGCATCTTGGTTCTCGGCTGTTCCTACCACAACGTCGTATACAACGCCGGCAATCGCTTGGCCGAAGCGGAGGCGCACCGTCGAGCCGGCCGGGATTCGCTTTCGAGAGCCGCGTATCTGGACGTCATCCGTAGAACGGGTGATGCATTTCGTGGCCGTCCCGACGCGGAGTGGAGTGGTGAGGCGCTCTTCCTCCTCGGACGCTCCCACCTGAGGCTGGGCAACCTCGATGAGGCAAGCGCCGCCCTCGGGGAAGCGCGGGATCGGAGCGGGGATCCAGCCCTCCGCAACGAGGTCTTGGTCTACGTGGCCGCGGCTCGCGCGGAGGCCGGAGACGCGGACGGGGCCCTGACGAGCGTCAACGAGTCACTCGAGGCTCCGCTCGGAAGAGACGCGCGGGCGGAAGCTCACCTGCTCAGAGGCCGTCTGATGCTCGCGGCTCATCGACCCGACCAGGGATGGTGGGATCTCGATCGTGCGGTGGAGGCCAAGCCGGCGGTCCGCGTAGAGGCCGGCCTGGAGCGCCTGAAGTGGGGGGTCCGCGCCGGGGATCTGAAGAGGAGCAGGAGTGCGATCGAGGGTTTGTTCGGCAATCCCGAAGGAGGGACGCGACTCGACACCGTCCGGGTACTGGTCGACGGAGCGACGGGCCGATGGGGCGCCTGGACCGTCGCTGGGCTGCTGGAGGGCGCAGACGAGTCCGCCTGGGACAGGACGGCGCGGGGGCGAATGGCACTGCACCGGGCACGACTTCTCCACCAAGCGGGTGATTCTGCCCGTGCCTTCGGACAGGCGCTTCGCGTTGCCGCGGGGCTCGGGGACTCGGCCGCCGAGGCGAGGCTTCTCGTCGCGTCGTGGCGATTGGCCACCGCCGAGGGTCTGACGGACGCGTATGGCGTGCGTAGGGTACTCCTGCCGGCTGGATCGAACCCGGAGGTGCAGCGGACGCTCGCGGCCATCGACGACCTCGAGGCGTACGCCGCGACCGGGCTCGCCGAAGCGCTCGGGTGGTTCGCGGCTGCCGAGGTCGCACGCGACCGTCTCGGCGCTCCATACCTGGCGAGGGGGCTCTTCCTCGCGTACGCCGATGCTGCAGACGAAGAACCCTGGGCGCCCAAGGCGCTCCTCGCCGCCATCCAGGTTTCCGCCGACGAAGGTGACCGGGCCTGGCTCCGTGAACGACTGGAGGCGCACGGTGACAGTCCTTACGTTCTTGCGGCGCTTGGCGGATCAGCCGTCGGCTTCGAGACGCTGGAGGAGGGACTGGAGGTGCGGCTCAGGGAACTCCGTCGATGAGGCTCTCGACCCGGGTTTTCGAGACCGATTTTCAGAACCCGGTTCTTTTGGCTGCGGGCACGTGTGGCTTCGGCATGGAGCTCGAGGACGTGCTCGACGTGGATGCGCTCGGAGGATTCGTGACCAAGTCCGTCACCGTCGAGCCTCGGGCGGGCAACCCAGCTCCGCGCGTAACGGAGTTCGCTGCCGGCATGATGAACTCGGTCGGCTTGGCCAATCCCGGACTCGAGCGAACGAGAAGCGAGAAGTTGCCCTGGATCGCCCGTAACGTCCGGAAGGCAAGGGTCTTCGTCAGCGTGGCGGGCCACACCGTGCAGGAGTTCTTCGATCTCGTGGAAGGGCTCGATTCTGCGGAGGGCTTTGTCGGCTTCGAGATCAATCTCTCGTGCCCCAACGACGCGAATCGGGGCGGACCTCC
>JAHEKL010000085.1:0-6973 GCA_024638345.1 Gammaproteobacteria bacterium
TGAAGCAGGCTGCACGGTCGGAGGGGGCCGTTCGGTGAGATCCCCACGGTCTGCGGAGCCCAGGACATACCGCTCGACTCGTTCGGGGACCTCGCTGAGAGTCGCCGGTCTCTACGTCTCAGCGGGCCACAACTACTTCGGTCACCATGGCGGCGCACCCGGTGAGCACCCCGTTCAGCGTGTCGACCGCATCGTGTGCCTGGCGGGGCGGGGAGTCGAGGGGGACCGGTTTCTGGATTACCGGCAAGACTACAAGGGACAGATCACCTTCTTCTCCCTGGAGGTCTACCAGGAGCTGTGCCTCAGACTCGGCGTGTGGGACAAGCACCCGGGCGTCTTCCGCAGGAACGTCATCACCCGCGGTGACGATCTGAATCGCTACGTCGGCCGTGAGTTCGTTCTCCAGGGCGTACGCTTCGAAGGAGTGGCAGAGTGCTCGCCTTGTGAATGGATGGATGTGGCATTCGCACCGGGCTGTATGGCGCTCCTGGAAGGATGTGGGGGACTCCGTGCAAGGATCCTGTCGGACGGACCCCTCGAGACCTCAAGCCCCTGAGTGGGTCGGCAGACGGGATGGCGCGGGAGGGTGTTCCGTTCAATTGCCCGATCAGCGGGGTGGTCTTGGCCGGTGGCTCCTCTGAGCGCATGGGCCGCGACAAGGCCACCGTGGCCCCGATCGAAGCCGGCTTCCCTACCCTTCTAGATCGCCAGCTCGACCTCCTTCGCCGGGTCGGCGTCGACCCGCTCCTCCTATCGGTCGGCAGTGGAGCCACAGGAGACTCTTCGGTCCGGGTGGTCCGTGACGCCTCGAACCAGGAGGGGCCCTTGGGCGGTATCGTGGCGGCTCAACGGATCGCTCCCCGACAGCACCTACTGGTGCTGGCCGTCGACATGGGAGCCGTCGAACTCGGGTTCCTCCGCCGGCTGATCGCAAGCACGTCGTCGAAGGCCGGTGCGGTTCCCAGGGTCTCGGGCCGATGGGAGCCGCTCTGCGCCGTCTATCCCCCAGACTCTCTGTCCAAGGCGGAGGCGATGCTGAACGGTCCGACGCGCTCCCCTTCACAACTCGTCGAGGAACTGTATGCCGAGGGACTGATCCACGAGTACGAGGTCACGGCGGACGAGTGCGCTCAGATGAAGAGCTGGAACACGCCCAAAGACCTCCCGCACCCGTTGTAGAGCCGTGTGGGGGCTCGATCGTCCGACCCCACGTGCGGAAGCAGGCACCGATCGATGCCCTCGCGTGTATATCGGCCCGGATGAATCGTTCACTCGATTTTGGAGCTTTCAGCATGCATCGCTTTCGCTTCCTCGTGGGATGCCTTGTCGCCACGGCCTTGGTCGCGGCTTCGCCGATCGTCACCCAGTCGCAAGTCGTTCGCTCGCACCAGGCAGACTTCCGGCTCGTGACGGTGGTGGAGGGTCTCGAAAGACCTTGGTCCATGGCGTGGCTACCGAATGGAGACATGCTCGTCACCGAGCGGGCTGGCCACTTGCGGCTGGTTCGGGACGGTGTGCTCCAACCGGACCCCATCCTCGGTACGCCACCCGTCCACGCGCAGGGCCAGGGTGGGCTTCTCGACGTGGTTCTGCACCCGGACTTCGAGTCGAACCGACTCGTGTACCTCAGCTACTCCAAGCCGAGCACAAACCGGAGCCAGTCGACAACCGCCGTCGCCCGCGCCCGACTGGAAGGCGACGAGCTGATCGGACTGGAGGAGATCTTCGAGGCGGAAGCCTGGTCCGAGACCAACGGACACTACGGGTCCCGTCTGGCTTTCGACTCGGAGAATCACCTGTTCGTCACGATCGGCGATCGGCAGGCGCCCTCGAGCGGCGATCTGGAAGCCCATCCGGCCCAGGATCGGTCGAACCACACGGGAACGATGGTGCGCTTGAACGACGACGGGACCGTACCCACCGACAACCCGTTCGTGGGTCAGGCGGGGGTGCTGCCCGAAATCTGGAGCTATGGTCACCGGAGCCCGCAGGGCTTCGCGATCGACCCGGAGAGCGGGGTCATCTGGGAAGGCGAGCACGGTCCTCAGGGAGGAGACGAGCTGAATCTCGTCCTGGGAGGTCAGAACTACGGATGGCCGGTGATCGGCTATGGAGTCAACTACGGTCCCGGGGTCCCGATCCACGGGACTCAGCAGCGTGAGGGAATGGAGCAGCCTCGCTACTTCTGGGTCCCCTCGATCGCGACCTCGGGACTCGCGATCTATCGCGGGGATGAGTTCCCGTCCTGGGTCGGCGATATCTTCGTCGGTGGATTGGCGGGTGAGCGACTCGTCCGTCTCGAGATCGAGGACCAGGAAGTGGTGTTCGAGGAGATTCTCGTGCAGGGCTTCCGGGTGCGTGACGTGCGCGAGGGGCCAGACGGATACATCTATCTGGCGGCGGAAAACCGCGACGGACTCTCCCCCATCTACCGACTCGAGCCCGCGATGGACAACTGACGGAGCGGATCGAACGGGGTCAGGCGGTGCCGTCCTGAACGCCGATGATGGCGTCTTCGGCAGCGCCTCGACGAGTCTTCAGAAATCGGGGGCCTGCTCCTGGTTGGAGCGGGCCCCGTCGTTTTCTCAACCTTTCTCCCCGGCCTCACCGTCCGTAAATTGGGCGTATCTTGAGAGATCCGCGACTCGCAGCCGCCTACTCGGGGAGTGCGCATGGAGAGCGAGGGGTCGGTCCGGCTCGCCAGGATGTTCTGTCCTGCGAATGATCGGAACGTTCCAATTCTGTTCCGCGACCGAAAACCCGAGCCGGATGCCTTCTCTCGGGCGGGGCCGGGCGAGCCCATCTCCTGTCTGGACTACGCATTCCGTTGCACGGGTTGGCTCTGTCCACACTTCGCGTCGCCCGAGCTCCCTGCCGAGGGGCTCATCGAGCTGGCCCTGCGATCCGAGAAGGGCAGCGTTCAAACGGGAACCGTCGAACGCCAGGCGATCCTGGAACGCGCCGTCCACGAGAATCGCCAGCTGAACTCCCGACCTCGATCACGGCGTTCGATCAGGGACGAAGATCCCGGGCTCCCTCGCGGCCGGTGGGGCCAGCGCTCCGAGAACGACGCGGACGGCGTCTCGCCTACTTAACCGATCCGAGCATCGTCCTCACTCCGTGTGTCGGGAGCTCTGGGCGCTTCGGCTCCGTAGCCACCAAGCGAGAAGGGCTGCCCCCAGCGTCAGCGCGACGAGCACGAGCACCCGGTTCAGTCCCCCCAACCATCCCAGGATCGTCTCCAGGTTTCGGCCAGCGAACGCTCCCAACCAGGTGAGGAAGCCGTACCAGATCGCCGAGGCGACGATCAATGGGACGGCTACCGGCAACAATCGCTGATGCGTGACCCCAGCGAACACGGGAACGACCGCACGGAACCCGGGGAGAAAACGGGTGAGGAAGATCGTTAACCGCCCCCATCGATTGTAGAACGCTCCCATGCGCTCGAGTTGGTGCGGCCGGAGGAGGAGATTTCCGAGCCGCGTTCCGAAGAAAGCCGAGCCGTAACGCGCTCCGACGCCGTAGACCAGCAGCGCCGAGATCACATTCGCGCCCCACGTAGCCAGGAACACACCGATCGGCTCTGCCCGTCCCTGTGAGGCCAGGAAGCCACCCAGCACCACGAAGGTATCCGCTGGGACCGGCGGCACTACGTTCTCGAGCGCGGCCCCGACACCCACGATCAGGTACACCCAGCCGGGCGGCATTCCGATCAGCCACTCGATGATCCGTTCGAGCATGAGGTGAAGCTATCCGTGAGGGATCTGCGGTTCGTGAGCCACCCCGACGTCCGCTAGCCTCTGGGGCCGTCCGCCGGTGGAACGCTGCTGCTCGCAGCCCACATCCAGGAGGCCGCCTCCTCCACCGTGCGGATCTCCGGCTGAAGCTCGAGCACTCGGGCCAGGATCCCGGTCACGTTCGCCGCCGCGAAGCTGATGCCTCGCAGGTTCCGATCCGGAGGCACGTCTGGAACCGGACGGGGATATCCGGAGGCGCGGAAGACCAGCTCTCCCCCGGGCCCCGCCATCAAGCGGATCTCCTGCCGGGGACAGGTCCAATCCAACAGGACTCCCGCAACGCCAGGAAGCGCCCCGGGCCACCACCTGCGACCACGGTGCTCGATCGGGGAAACGATCAGCACACCTCGGTCCCTGGATCTTCCGACGACCTCGCCGAGCACCGCTTCGTGCTCCGGCCGTGGTGATCCCAGGCTCAGGTTCACCAGACGCACGTCCGATTCGAGCGACAGCTCGAGGCCCCCGACGAGGGACGGCAACGTGGTCGCCAGCTCGTCCTCGAAGATCTTGATCACCAGGATCTCGGCTTCGGGCGACTTCTCCTGAATGGCAGCCGCGACGGCCGTCCCGTGACCGATCCGGTCGACGAAGTCTTCTCTCGAGCGACCGGTCGGACCGATCCCGTGGCCGACGAAGACGCCGCTCACATGGGGATTATCTGCATTGACGCCCGAATCCAGCACGGCGATCCGCACCCCGCGCCCCCGGCTGTCCTGAATCGAACGATCCCTCGACGAGAGCGATCGCGTTTCGGACGCTGCCGGGCTTCCACTCGAAGACTTCACCGCCAGAGCTCGGCTCACCCGCCCGACCCGACGGGCTTGCGATCTTGGAGCGAAGGGAGATCCACTGTCCTACTGGCGCTCGCCGGATCGAAGAGACTCGAGAACGCTCCGTTGCGCCCGATCAACTCCTCTGGCCGTCCTTGCTCCTCGATGCGGCCCTCCGAGAGCACCACGACCCGGTCGGCCCGCCGCACGAGTTCGAGACGATGCGAGATCACGAGCGTCGTACGACCGCGCATCGCCGCTTCGTATCCCCGGATCACTTCCGTCTCGGCCGCTGGATCCAGGTTCGCGGTCGCCTCGTCCAGAATCAGCACGGCCGGGTCGGCTAGGAAGGTGCGCGCCAGCGCCACCCTCTGTCGCTCGCCGGCCGAAAGCGTCGCCCCTCGCTCGCCCACGATCGTCCCATACCCATCTGGAAGCGAGAGGATGAAGTCGTCGATGCCCGCAGCCACCGCCGCGGCCCTGATGTCCTCGTCGGACGCCTGGGGCTGCGCAAACCGGATGTTCTCGCGGAGAGAGGTCGCGAAGAGAAAGGGCTCCTGATCTACTGTCGCTACGTTCGAGCGCAGGTCGACCAGGAACAGGTCTCGCAGATCGTGACCGTCCAGCAGCACTCTCCCACCGTCCGGGTCCACCTGACGGGTGAGCAGGTCGGCGATCGTGGATTTTCCGCTGCCGCTCGAGCCGGCCAGCGCAACTACCTCTCCCTGGCGCATCGTCAGGTCCACGCCACGCAAGACGGGGCCGCCCCGACCATGCGTGAGCCACACACCCTCGAGGACGATCTCCCCCCGCGTGGACTCGAGCCTCTGGGGATCGCTCGCCTCGACGACCTCCGGCCGCACGTCCATGAGCTTTCGCACCCGAGTCAATGAGACCCGGACGCTGGCCAAATTCGAATAGATGCTCATGAGCCCCTGAATCGGCGACAGAATCCGCATCTGATAGGCCATGAACGCGACGAACGTACCGAGCGTGATGGCTCCCCCGATCACGCGAAACCCTCCGTACACGAACACGAGCGCGGTCCCGACCGAGAGGATCATCGCTGGGAGGCCACCCGCTACGTACCGAAGCCGCGACATCGACATGAGCGCTTCGACGAAGGCGTCGTTCCGTCTCTGGAAACGGCCCACCTCGCGGTCCTGTGCGTTCGAGCCGGTGATCAGCCTCATCCCTTGGAGCGATTCGATGAGGAAGCTGCCGATCTGGGCGCTCCGCTCGCGCATCGCCGAGATGCGGTCTTCGAGACCCGCCCTGTAACGGACCAGAACCCAGACGGAGAGCGGAAGGAGCAGAATTCCCACCAGGAACAGGCGCCAGTCCAGCCACACCAACATCCCCACGGTTCCGATGAGGAACACCGCGTTGCCGAACCAGCCCAGCGCCGTTTCGCCGACCACGCGTTGGATCTCGCCGATATCGGTGTTGATCCGGGAGATCACGTCTCCGAGTGAAGTCCTCGCCCAGAACCTCGGGGACAGCCGCTGAAGATGACGGTACAGGAGGATCCGCATGTCGAAGAGGATGTCGGCGGAGACCCTCGTGTACTGAAGCCCGGCCCACACGTTGACGACATAGCTGAGGACGGTGATGCCGAGAAACAACCCGGTGAATCGAAGCAGCGAAGCCGCATCGCGGCCCAACAGCGCATCGTCCACGAGTCCTTTCGAAAGATAGGGAAGCGCGAGGGCGAGCGCGGTCGAGACGAGGCTCAGACACGCGACCAGGACCAACGGACGGCGGTATGGGGCGACGAAGGAGAGCGCCCAGCGAATGGCCCGAAGGTCGCTGGCCGGCCCCTCCTCGGGACCAGGTAGATCGAGCCTCATGAAGTCAGCGATCCTCGGCCGATCTCTCGGGGTCGGGCAGGATGAAGAGCGGTGTGGTCGTATCCGCGTCCAGCACGATCGTGCGGAGGTACGCGTAGTCGTCCGCACGATACAAGTCGATCGTGTTGCCGGCGTTGTAGATGTAGAGGATCTCGCCGCTCGAGCTGGTCTGGAGCGCCATCCGCGGGCGGCCTCTGAACCGCTGACGGGAGGCGAATCGCCCGGACTCCAGATCCAGAGTCCAGAACTGGTAGTCGTCGATCTCGCTCCTCACCACGAAGCCGGTCGAGCCGTCCGGCGACATGGAGAAGCGCAGACCGGACTCGTCCGGTCCGAAGATCGTGAACTCGAACTCCCTGCGGTCCAGATTCGCCCGGGCGATCCCCATCATTCGGCGATCGTGGACGGGGTCGGTGGCTCGAAAGATGCCGGTCGAGAAGCCCGGTTCCCCGAATGGAGTGAAGGGAAAGCCGAAACTGACATCTTCCATCCCGCCGCCCATCGCGCCCGAAAAGTCCCACCGGTCCACCTCTTCGAAGGTCTCGGTGTCGTACAC
>JAHEKL010000085.1:6983-10243 GCA_024638345.1 Gammaproteobacteria bacterium
TCGCTCCATCGGACGACCATCCGGCCACTCCAGCTCCCGAACGACTCGGTGCTCCGCCAGGTCGTACTGAAGAAGCCTCATCTCTCCGACGTCGAAGCGGTCGGAGAGCTGTCGGTAGCTTCGCGCCGCGAGGATCAGGTACTCGTGGCTGGGAGCGACGGCCAGTCCCCATATCCGGACCTTCTCGTCCGGCTCGCTCAGCGTGAAGACGTCGATCGTGCTCCGGCTCGCGATGTCGATGACTTCGATTCGTTCGTACGAAACGTCTCGAACATAGAAACGCTCGCCGTCCGCGCTCAGCGTCAGGCTCCGAGGGATTCCGGTCTCCAGAGGGATCTGATCGACCACCCTCTCCTCGGCCTCGTCCAGCACATAGATGCTGCCTCGGTACGTGCCGATGTACATGAGCGCGTCACCGGGCTCGACGTCCCCCGACTCTCTCGAACCCCCTGAAATTACGGACGGCACTCCCTCCGGCTGTGCGAGTCCCGAGGGGGGTCCCGGCAACGGGGGATGCTGAGCTTCGAGGTGCTGCGCCGGGGTTCCTGGCAGCAGCGCACCCGCCATGGTCAGGACGAGGACCACCCCCGAGATCCGGAGCCGCTCGCCTCGAAAGGTTGTGGAGGGTCGAATCCCTGGGATCATGGAAAGATGAGGTCGATGTTCCGCCAATCCTTCTCGGCCGCTGCACAGCGGCTGGTCCAGTCGGGCGCGTGGTTGAGTTGGTCGGGAACCTGGGCTGGCCAAAAGCACCCCAGATGACAGTCGAAGAGGTCTCTCTCGACCGGCTGACACAGCCCCGCAGTGCTCCCCGTCGAATCCGTCTCCCAGCCGGGAGAGAAGATCAGCGTGCACCCTAGAGGAATCTGCGGATCTCCTGGGGAGCTCCGGAGACCCACGACATCACGTGGCAACTCGTCCACCGATTCGGCGCCGTCTTCCGGAACCGCGCCGTCCAAGGACTCTCCTCGTCTCAGCCCATCGAGATGACTCTCGATCAAGAAGGCCTTCCGGTTCACTCCCTTGAGTCTTCGCATCCGGTCTCCATGGGGGTACGGTCTACGCCTCGAAGTGTCTGAGAAACGAGGGATTCCTTTCGGACAGCTCCCCGTATACTTCCAGACACGTGTGTGTCCAGGACCGAATCCAGTCACAGTAGTGCAGGTTGGGTGCCCGGGTCGTCCCATACCGCGTCTGCGCTTCGTGGTAGCAGCCACCCGAGCACAGCGGTCTGGCCCAGCAGCTGTGACAATCGGGCTTGTATGCGAGGTGGTGCTCCTCCAGGAAGGCGGCCTGCTTCTCACGATCTACACCCTCGGTGACGCTGCCCAATCGGTGCTCGCTCGATCCGGCGAAGCGATGACACAGGCTGACGTTCCCGTCGGTTCCCACACCCATCAGACCGAGCCCCGCCCCACAGGGATACGCCTTGCTGAAGCCTTTGTGGATCTCCTCCACCGACTCGCGGACGTTGGAAAAGCCGTGGAAGCGGTCGTCTACGGCGGCCTCGAGCCACTCTCGCGCCAACTCCTGGAATTGGACCAGCATGCGATCGTAGGACGCCTCGTCGAGCGCGTAGCTTTGACACGAGGAGGTCGTCACGGGCGCAAATCCCACCTCCCTGAACCCGACCTCCTCCGTCAGATGTCGAAAGATCCGATGTACGTCCAGGTTCTGCTGCGTGAGCGTGACCCGGGCACCGATTGGCCGCGTGGAGTGACGCTCCAGCAGCTGCCGCACCTTCGGCACGATCATCTCGTAGGAACCGAGTCCGTTGCTCAGAACCCGGAACTTGTCATTCGTGTCCTTGGGACCGTCGATCGAGATCGTGACTCCCACGTCGTTCGCAGACAGCCACTCGATCACATCGGGTTTCAGGAGGGTCCCGTTGGTCGTCAGGCTGAAACGAACCTGCTTCCCCTCTTCCACCCCCCGACGTCGCGCGTAGTCGAGGGTCTTCTGGAGCAGCTTGAAGTTGAGAAGCGTCTCGCCGCCGAAGAAGGTCAGATTGACGGCATCTTTCGCCTTGGACTGGGCAAGCATGAACTCCACGCTCTCCTGAGCGGTCTGCTCGTCCATGTATCGGGGCATCGTGCCCTCATCTACCAGACGATCCTCACCGTACTCGTAGCAGTAGGTGCACGACAGGTTGCACTTGCTGGTCACATTCAGGACCATCGTCGTGAGCGGAAAGTCCGCCGGGGGCACCTCCACAGGCATCGTATCCGGGGGGGCGCCGGCCGGCCCGATGGCTCGGGTCTCCATCAGATCGTAGACGCCGTTCTTGACGTCCTCCTCGTCGAACGAACCGGCGAGCCCATCGATCAGGGCGTCGAGCCGCCGAGGGCCCGTGGAGAGCCGCTCGAGGATCGCGCTCGTGGCCGAGTCCAGACGGAAGACCGCGGCGGAGGGGACGAGATAGACGAAACGCTCACCCGCCGCCTCGAAAGCATGGAACTCCCTGGCTTCGAGCTGTAGCCCGTTCATCGATCCGCCTCCAAGTCTTGCGTGGGTGGAGAAAGCTCCCACCGAAGATAGAGGGGCACGGTCACTACGAGCTGTCCGCGCGCCTCGAGCGTTGGTCCACCGTCAGGCGGCCGATAGGTCGCCGTCACCCAGACGTCCCCGATGTTGTTCCGGTCTCCCGAGCGCTCGGGATTCGGGCCGTCTTCCGCGGGCGTGAAGAACCCGTCGCCGTCCAGCGAGCCGACGAATCGGATGTCGTCGTCGTCGATGCTCACGGGATACTCCTCGAGTCTCCATTCGACGTCCATCATACCCAGCCGGAGATCGTCGTCGGTACCAGGCTCACCGTCGGCGCCCGCAGAGTAGCCGATCGCCTCGAATCGCTCGTATTGCTTCGGGAGATTGGCACCGCCGACCCGGGCCATTCCCATGGAGGGCCCGACTTCGATTCGGGCCACCCGATCGTACACGGTGACCGCATCCGTCAGGGTGACGTGACCGAGGTGCAGATTCCGCGGGCCGGTCGGTGCTCCGGGCTCGACCGAAACGCGAGCGATGAAGCGCGTCGGGGAGGTCTCGACCACGGAGCCGACCTGAACGCCGGGACCCAGATCCAGGTCGGCCGCACGCACATCGGACGGCAGATTCGCCCCATAGACCAGGAGGTCCACCGGCTCGCCTCCCGTTCGAAGGGCTTCCGGGTAGGTCCCGGACAGAAGCGGATCCGAACCGACCCGGTCGAGCCTCACTTCCAGACCCAGCTCGTCGTACGCACCGGTATACCAGCGACCGTG
>JAHEKL010000353.1 GCA_024638345.1 Gammaproteobacteria bacterium
ATGTTCCCGTCTTTCCTGCAAATCCGGGCAGTCGCGTACCTCAGCGTACGCGGTACCGGAGCAGCGCACCGACACCGCCGCCCTCCGCCTCCAGGTGATCAGCCACGTCTCTCGAGACCTCGACGACCTTGGCGCCGTGCTCGAAGGCAGCCCCTTCGAAGTGGTCGGCCCGGTCGGGATCATTTCGGCGAAACGAGTCAGCGATGAGCAGGGTGTCCACCCTCCCCTCCACCAGGGCCCGCTCCGTTTCAGCGTCGCCCAGACATCCGTCACCCCCTGAACGGGCTTCCCCGACGAGGTGCTCGAGGAGCTGTCTGTTGATCTCCGCCGAAATCTCCGAAGCTGCCGCTTCCACAGCCTCTGTGAGCTGGACGTCGGACATGTCGAAGTTCAAAGAGTGGAGAACGCGTCGCCGGTTCGAGGCGAAGTCTCCAAGCTCGCGGGCCAGAGCGTCCACGGTCCGTTCCGCCCCTCCCAGGACGAGCAGGCCCTCGTTGCCCACCTCCTCACGCACGTCTTCAACGACACGACCGACGAGGCGCTCCCGCTCGACATCGAGGAAGTTCTGAGCGGCATCGCTGCCTGTCATTCCGCGAATCCCCGAGTGATTGCTCGGGACCTTGGCCACGTGCACGTCGGTGAGATCGCCGAGGAAGGTGTCGGCCTCGAGGAAGTCACGTTGAGACAGAAGCCCCATCCGGTAACGGAGAATGCGCGCTTTGCGGCTGTCGATGACGACGGCAACGACGTGGCGTGCCTGCTTGAGGGCTCGGGCGTACGGTGCGACCCGAAGCCCGTCCTCCCAACGAACCAGGTTCGGCATGGGCACGGGGAGGCTCTCCGAATGAAGCACGCCCTCGGGTGTCGCGAAGCCCACCCATCCGCGACCGGACAGGAATGAGCCATTACTCTCCTCCAGAGGCTCGCTCAGGTGCGCCAAGGCCTGGTCGAATCGACCGGCGTCCGACGCCTTGTCCCGCTGCTCCGATACGGCCGTCTTGAGTGCGATGCGCCACTTTCCCCGTTCCGCGAAGTCGTGCTGGTCCGCATCCAGATAGATGCTCAGCACGGGTTCCTTTCTGTGGCGCTTGTATAGGTCCGCGAGCTGCTCGGGAGCGAGCATTCGTCCGTGCTCCATCGTGGGTGGTCGGCTTGAGTGAATATAGGAGTGATATGCCCGAGACCGGATTCCGATCCTTTTCACCGCTGGGACACACGTTGCACCGGAGAGGCACACGACCGCCACCCCCGACGGGGGAGTGGCAGTAGCCATGTTATTGTTATGTAGTCGCTTGCAGCTTGACGCCAAGAACCTTGATGGGAGGCACCGCACGAATGGCAACAACCGCTGAGAAGAGAAGAGAGAACCGAGCCCGTCGGATCATCCGCAGTGAATCCCGATGGCTTCAAAAGGCGATTTTCGCCCTCGGAAAGGCCGAGGACGCTCGCACGAAGCTCGCCGATCTATATGAGAACGAGGCGGAGGAATTCACCGTGAAGGTGAGCGGAAAGGAGCAGGATGTCGGAGAGATCGGCAGCCTTCTGAGGGAAGCCGTCGAGGAGCGCCTTCAGAAGCAAAGGGAGGAACTTCGAGAGCGAATCCAGGCAAGGCGCTGAATCCCACGAACTGAAGCGCGGCTACCCTTCGCGCCCGCCCCCGTCGCCACCGAGTTGCTTGATCTTGATGGGCGCATCAGCGCCGTCGATGAAGAGCTGGAGGTGCGGGAACGGAATTTCGATGCCGGCATCCCGCAGGGCGTTGCGGATCTTCTCGGTATACTCGAGACGAACCGGGATCTGGTCGCCGGCGTCCCGCAGGAAGAGGCGCAGTTCCAGATCCACACTCGAGTCGTTGAGCTTCGTCGCGACGACCTTGTGGTCCCAGTCCGGAGCCAGGCGATCATCAGACCCGTCGAGTAGTGCCATGACGGCCTCCCGGGCAGCCTCGATCCGCTCCTTGTAGGCGATACCAAAGGGTACATCGACACGCAGCACCCCTCGCGCCGAGTGGTTGATGACCGCGTTGGTGACCATGTGTACGCTGGGGAAGACGACGGTCTGGCGGTTCGGTGTCTCGAGCCGGGTGGATCTCAGCGTGACGTTCGAGACCCGGCCGAAGTAATTCCCCACCGTAACCCAATCCCCCACCTTGAAGGGCCGATCGAGGAGAATGGTCAGGCCGGAGATGAAGTTCTCGAGTGAGTCCTTCGCGGCGAAGCCGACGGCGAGTCCGGCAATTCCCAGCCCTGCGATGAGCGCGGAGAGGTTGATGCCGAGCTGAGAAAGGACGAGCAGCAGAATGAAGGTCCAGGCCATCACCCGAAACGTCTTCAAGACGATGGTCTCCAGACCCCGATCCACACCCCGGCTCTTCCGGAGCACCCCTCGGATCACGCCACGAAGCAGCCGGTACACAGCGTAGAAGAACGCGCCGACGAAGAGGGCGGATATGATGTTGGGAACCGATGAGATGAAGAGGTTGGTGAGTCCCGCCAACATCTGGTTCAAGACGAGTCCCCACTCACCCTCCAGGATGAGCCGACCCGTGTTGGTCACGCCCTCGCCGATCCGGTCGAGGGACACGTTCAGGGAGTCGGCCG
>JAHEKL010000354.1 GCA_024638345.1 Gammaproteobacteria bacterium
GTTCTTTGCTCTCATCAGCATCGCCGCCTTTTCGGTTCTGCTCATCCGCACCCAGCGCGAGCAGACGATCGCCGAAGCCATCCACGGCTCCGAGAGCATCGCCGAGATCATCCGCCTCTCCATCGATCACGACATGCGGATCAACCGGAGCGACGGGGTCCGCGAGATGGTCGAGTCCGTGGGCGAACACCTCGACGTCGAACTGGTCCGCGTCTTCAACAAGGATGGCGTGATCACGTACTCGTCGCGCCCCGAACAAGTCGGTGTCGAGGTGGAGATGAGTTCGGAAGAGTGCGTGGGGTGCCACTCGGGCCCCGTGCCTCCACGAGACCTCGCCGAGGACGATCGGACGCGGATCTACACGGATGCGGAGGGTGCCCAGCAGCTCGCCACCATCAGGGTGATCGAGAACGAGGAGGGATGCCAGGGATCGCGCTGTCACGCGCCGGTCGAGGAGCAGAGTGTCCTGGGAATCCTGGGAGTCACGGTCTCATTGCAGCCGGCCCAGGAGCGGATGGCGATCGCCTCGCGCAACGCCCTGCTCGGGTCTCTTGCGGCCGTGGCTTTCATCACCGTCACTCTTTCCTTTCTCATCGTCCGGGCCGTACGCCAGCCACTCGACACGATGATCGAAGCGACGCGGCGGGTTGCCGAGGGAGAAACCAGACTCGCCGTGCCTCCGGGCGCCTCGCGGGAGATCGGGATCCTGGCCGGGTCGTTCAATGACATGGTCCAGAGCCTGAACAGCTCCCGCGAGCATCTCGAGAGCTGGGCGAACTCGCTGGAAGACAAGGTCTCCGAGACGGCCCGCGAGCTGAGGGACGCCCAATTCCAGATGGCTCATGCCGACAAGCTCTCTTCAGTCGGCCTCGTGGCTGCAGGAATCGCCCATGAGCTGAACAGCCCTCTGATGGCGATCATCACCTTCACGCACCTCGTGCGACAGGAGCTCCCGGAGGAGGCAGCGGAGCAGGAGGACCTCCGCATGATCGAACGCGAGGCGAACCGCTGCGCAGCCATCATTCGCCAACTCCTCGACTACTCGCGGGAGCAGACCCGCGATCCGGAGGTCGAGCCCTGCCACATCAGCACCGTGGTCTTGGAGGCGCTCGACCTCCTGAAGGTCGAAATCCAGAACGCCGATGTCGTGATTCGGACCGAGGTCTCGGAGGATCTGCCGCCAGTCGAAGCCAACGCCGCCCAGCTACACCAGGTGTTCGTGAACTTGGTGCTGAACGCGCTCCACGCGATGCCGGAAGGTGGCACGCTCACCGTCGAAGCTTCTACGGTGGCGCGTTCGGTGCATGTAAAGGACGGCCTTCCCCCTCACCGGGGAGACCAACTGGTCAAGACGGTGGTCCGCGATACCGGACCCGGTATCCCCCGCGAATCACTCGGAAAGGTGTTCGATCCCTTCTTCACTACGAAGTCCGTCGGGGAAGGGTCGGGGCTCGGGCTGTCGGTGTCGCTCGGGCTGATTCGGAGCTACCGCGGCACCATCCTCGCGGCCAGCAACGGACGAACCGGAGCTGAATTCACCGTATTGCTCCCCGCGATGCAGGAGTACCCACGTTGATAACCGAAGAGCGCGAATGGACAGAGCCTCCAAGAGTGCTCGCCATCGACGATGAGCAGGTCGTCTGCGAGAGCATCCGCCGTGTCCTGACCGGTGAGGGCTACGCAGTGGAGACGACGACGTCGCCACGAGAGGGCGTGGAGCTACTTCGCAAGCGGACGTACGACTTGCTCCTGTTGGACATCAAGATGCCGGAGATGGACGGGATCCAGGTACTGCAGGTGGCGCGCGACGTCTCGCCCGAGACCGAAGTCATCATCATCACCGGATACGCCACGATCGATACGGCGGTCGGGGCCATCAAGATTGGTGCGTTCGACTACCTCGAGAAGCCGGTCAGCCCGCCGGCGCTTCTGGTGGCGGTGGCCCGGGCGCTGGAGCGCAAGCACCTCGTGGGCCTGACCCGACGTCTGCGCGCGGAGCTCGAGACTCGATACCGCATAGGGAACGTCGTGTGCTCGTCCGCCGCGATGAGACAGGTGATGGAGCTCGTCGGGCGAGTTGCACCGACCAACAGTACGGTCCTCATCACCGGTGAAACCGGTACAGGAAAGGACATCATCGCGCGGGCGATCCACTACAACAGCGCGCGCAAAGATGGACCGTTCGTCGTGGCCGACTGCGCTTCTCTGAGTGAGTCGTTGTTGGAGTCGGAGCTGTTCGGTCATCTCCGGGGGTCGTTCACCGGAGCGGTAAAGGACCGCAAGGGACTCGCGCAGACCGCGCGCGGGGGCACGCTCTTCCTCGACGAGATCAGCACCATCTCGCCGCAGGTTCAGGCGAGCCTCCTGCGGCTCCTGCAGGAGCACGAGATCCGTCCCGTGGGGTCGGACAAGACCGTCGCGGTGGACGTGCGGGTCGTCGCTGCCACCAACAGGGACCTCCAGGAACTGGTGGACCAGGGGCTCTTCCGAGAGGACCTCTTCTACCGGCTGAGCGTGTTCGCCATACGGTTGCCACCGCTCAGGGAGAGGCCGGAAGAGATCCCGCTCCTGGTGCACCACTTCGTGCAGCGCTTCGCTGA
>JAHEKL010000086.1 GCA_024638345.1 Gammaproteobacteria bacterium
CCAGACCCGCTCGTCCGAGGTCTTCGGGGGTCATGCAGATCCGAAACTCGACCTCTGCCTCGAACACCAGGAAGAAGGGCTCGGCCAAGCGGGGTACATCCGAAGGGCTGTCCACGTTGACCACGAAGACGCCGCCGCGCTGTCCGTGTTGTTCGGAGAAATACGCGGCTTCAGGCTCGATGGCTTCCATGACCTCCTGGATCTTCTGACCGGCGGTGCCATCGCGTACCAGCGAATTGAATGGCTCCAAAGGGAGGTGGAAGTGCATGAGCATTCGCATGACAGCTCTCCTCAGTTGTGGGTGTGCAGTCTGCTCGAGCCACAAAGCCGAACGGACCGGCCGAGGCTGCTCCTCGACCGATCCGTATCGGAGTTCCCACGAGGGTGAGGTCGCAGGCCCCGGATGTCCTGGCGGCGACCTCGGCCCTGACTACTCGGCTGCGATGGGCGGCCCCAAGAAGCGGGTGACACCCTCGAAGATTCCCTGTGCTGCCCGGGTGGGCGCGTTCAACAAGATTTCGCGATCGGCCGGGCTCGTGAGGAACCCGGTCTCGATGATCACGCCTACCGTCAGCGGGTGGATGGCGTGGCGATAGCGGTTGTAGCGAAACGCGTAGTATCCACGCATTCGGCGGGTGGCCACGGGCAGCAGTCGAATCCCAGTCGCTGCTCCATACGCATCGGAGAGTGCCGCGGCCAGCTCCGACGCCCGGCGGGTCGCATCCCTCCGGGGAGAGCCCACGCGGTACCCTCGAACCGAGGGGTCGTTGTTGCCGTCGGCATGGATAGCCACGAAGGCGTCGGCCCGGTAACCGGGCGGCACCGTGGCGGGGAGGATATCGACTTCATATCCTGCCTCCTCGAGAAGCAACCCGGCCAGCTCCGCGATCTCCAGATTCACCTCCCACTCGTACTTCCCCCCCCCACGGGTCCCACCGTTTCGGCGAAGCCCGGAGAGTTCGTCCGGAGCTTCGCCCGCCCGCCAGTGGCCCGCTTGCAGCGCCACGAGCGGAGCCCGTCGCGGCGCAGGAGACACTCGCGCGGGCAGGTCGGAAGCGGTCGCTGGGACGGGCATTGCTTCGGTGGGCGGCATCACCTCGATCGGGGTGACGCCGAAGGCGGCCGACGCCAATTCCGGCGTGCCTCGTGCGTGAAGGTTGAATCCTGCCAGTACGAGCGCAGTCAACCCGACGGAGAGGTAGGCGGTACGCTTCATAGCTCGGGTGCCCGAATGGGTCTCGACCTCTATCGGTCGTCGCGGATGAATCCGCCGGGCAGGATGTGCTTCACGAGCTGCTGCGGGCCCACCTCAGCCCCGTACAGGTTGCCCTCGTTGTCCACGGCGATGCCCTCGGCAGCGCTGGTTCCCGAGTTGTCCTGATCCGGCTCTGGATCCGGGATGAAGGCGATCGTCATGAAGTCGTCGAGACCGATCACGCGGATCCCGCGTCTGAATCCTGGATTTCGGGCGACGTTGGACTCGGAATCCGCCACGTAGAGACGGTCGAATTCGTCGATGGTGATTCCACTCGCCCTTCCGACGTGATACATGTCACGCACGAAAGTCCCTTCCTGATCGAACACCTGGATGCGCCGATTGCTACGATCGCCTACGTAGAGGAGCCCCTGCGAATCCATCGCGAGGGCGTGTGGAGTGCGGAACTGACCAGGCTCGGAACCCGTCTCGCCCCACTCCATCAGGTATGTGCCGTCCGCCGAGAACTTCACGATGCGGTTGTTTCCGTCGGCCGGGTGACCGTCGGCGACGAAGACGCTGCCGTCCGGAGCCACGAGGACGTCGTTGGGCTGGTCGAAGGTGTCCCGGGTGCGTCCAGCGACACCGGCCGTACCGAGACGCATCAGCACCTGGCCGTCCGGGCTGAACTTCGTGATCTGATGACCCTTGTTCCCTGCCTGGTTCCCACGGGCGTCGGCTACCCAGATGTTACCCTCGCCGTCCACGTCGATGCCGTGGGGCCATACGAACTGTCCCGCGCCGAACTGCTTCAGGATGTTCCCGTCCTTGTCGAACTGGAAGACGATGTCGAGGTTGTCCATTCCCTCGCAGTCGTTCTGTCCGCAGCGATCGATGGCCCAGATCGTCTCCCCGTCCGGAGAGACCTCGACGGCGCTCGTGGAACCCCAGGTCCGACCGTCCGGCAGCGGCGCCCAAACGCCTTCCACGGTGCGATACGGGTTCGGCGCGTGATTCTGCGCCAGACCTGGAGCCGCGGAAAGCGCGGTCCAGACAGCGGCCGCAAGCGCGACGAAAGCGATTCGGCAGGGACTCGACATCTTGGAACTCTCCATCGGTGATGAGCTGGAATCTCTCGGGTGACGCATGGCCCTCGCAACGGGGCGGGCACCCACATTCGTTAACCAAGATGCTTGCCGCCGCAAGAGGCTGCAAGAAGGGAGCCGCAAGCTCCCGGAGTGAGCGCTCCCGGAGTCCTGAAAAGCCAACGCGTTCCCCGACCCCTGGACCCCCCCTCCCGGCTCCTGTATTGTTTTGGCCGACTCATGAAGGGGGCTGGGAATCCGAGAGGTCCGAACCACCTTCACCCCCGAGCCGGGGGAGTGGCGAACCTCGAACGGAGGGCTAGCCGTGCCCAACGTGGCATCACCTCTTCCTCGCGTCCGTTCGTTCGGCGAGACGACGAGATCGGACACGTGGTGGGTCAAGCCTCTCGCGGTATTCCTGGGTCTGTCGGCGTTCGTCGTCTACAGCACCTGGGCCGCGTTTCAGGGAGACTTCTACACCTTCGGTCCCTATCTCTCGCCGATGTACTCCCCCGAGCTCTTCGGTGACACCCCGCACGCGGTGTTCGGTCCCCAGCCTGGATGGTGGCCCGGTTGGCTCCCCTGGTCTCCGGCATTCCTGATCCTCTGGGCCCCGGCCGGATTTCGGCTGACCTGCTACTACTACCGGGGTGCGTACTACAAAGCGTTCTGGGCCGACCCACCCTCCTGTGCGGTCGGGGAGCCAAGGAAGGGGTACCTCGGGGAGCGCTCCTTTCCGCTGATTCTTCAGAACGTCCATCGATACTTCCTGTATCTGGCGTTGGTGTTCATCGTGATCCTCTCCTACGACGCATGGAAAGGATTCTGGTTCGAAGACGCCGCCTCCGGCGCCAGCTTCGGTGTCGGACTCGGGAGTCTGGTGCTCCTGCTCAACGTGATCCTCCTGGGCGCTTATACGCTCGGATGCCATTCGCTGCGACATCTGGTCGGCGGACGGCTCACTCAGATCTCGAAGAAGCCGGTGCAAGCGACCTCGTATCGATGCGTCTCCTGTCTGAACCGACGCCACATGATGTGGGCGTGGTTCAGCCTTTTCTGGGTCGGCTTCACGGACTTCTACGTGCGAATGTGTGCAATGGGAGTCTGGACGGACCTGAGGCTCTTCTGATGCCGGAATTCCCGACGCATGAATACGACGTGCTGATCATCGGCGCGGGAGGGGCGGGGCTCAGGGCTGCCGTCGAGGCGGCTGGCCAGGGGGTGACCGTCGGGGTCATCTGCAAATCACTGCTGGGCAAGGCCCACACGGTGATGGCAGAGGGAGGGGCCGCGGCCGCGCTCGCCAATGTGGACGAACGCGACGGGTGGCGGGTGCACTTCGCCGACACGATGCGGGGGGGGCAATACCTGAGCAACTGGAAGATGGCCGAGATCCACGCCAAGGAGGCTCCCGATCGGATTCGTGAGCTCGAGGCATGGGGGGCACTCTTCGATCGGACCGAGGACGGCCGGATCCTGCAGCGCAACTTCGGAGGTCACGCCTATCCGCGGCTGGCTCACGTCGGAGACCGAACCGGACTGGAGATGATTCGCGCCCTCCAGGATCACGGTGTGCATCAAGGCATCGACTTCCAGATGGAGTGCACCGTGACACGGCTCCTGCTGGCCGGTGGCCGGGTCGTGGGGGCCTTCGCCTACGACCGCGATCGGGGCCGGTTCAGGGTCTTCCATGCGAAGGCGGTCGTGGTTGCGACGGGTGGCCTCGGTAAGGCGTTTCGGATTACGTCGAACTCGTGGGAGGGCACTGGTGACGGGCACGCCCTGGCATACGAAGCGGGGGCCGAGCTCTTGGACATGGAGTTCGTGCAGTTCCACCCCACTGGCATGGTGTGGCCGCCATCCGTTCGGGGCATACTCGTGACGGAAGGAGTTCGAGGCGAGGGTGGGGTGTTGCGGAACAGCGAGGGCGAGCGATTCATGTTCGACAACGTGCCCGAGCTATACAAGAGCCAGACCGCGGACACCGAAGAGGAAGGGTGGCGCTACTGCACCGGCGATCCGAACGCTCGTCGTCCTCCGGAGCTCCTGACACGGGACCACGTGGCGCGGAGCATCTTGAAAGAGGTCGAGGAAGGTCGTGGGAGCCCTCACGGCGGGGCCTTTCTGGACATTGCGTGGCTGCGGGAGAAGATCCCCAACCACGCCGACCATATCAAACGCAAGCTTCCAAGCATGTATCATCAGTTCAAGCAGCTCGCCGACCTCGACATCACAGAGGAGCCGATGGAAGTCGGACCCACGACCCATTATGCGATGGGTGGTGTCCGGGTGGACGCCGAGACCCAGATGTCGGTCGTCCCGGGGCTCTTCGCGGCGGGGGAGTGCGCGGCGGGGCTCCACGGGGCGAATCGGCTAGGTGGCAACTCGCTCTCCGATCTGCTGGTCTTCGGAATGCGTGCGGGTGAACACGCCGCTCGGTTCGCGAGAGAGAACGGACTGGAGGGATTGGACGACGCGGCTGTGGCGGGGGCGGCCGAGGCGGCTCTCGCGCCCTTCGAAGGAGACCAGACCGCCGGAGAGAACCCCTACCAGATCCAATACGATCTTCAGGACATCATGCAGGATAGGGTAGGGATCATTCGGGATGGGTCCAAACTCGAGTCCGCTCTGGAGGGGATCGCGCAGCTTCGGGCCCGAGCTAAGGCCGCCTCCGCCCCGGGTAGCCGCGAGTACAACTCCGGTTGGCACACTGCGCTCGATCTGGGACACCTCCTGACCGTGGCTGAGGCCATCGCCCGCGCCGCGCTGGAGAGGGAAGAGAGCCGAGGTGCACAGACGCGTGACGACTTCCCCGACAAGGATCCCGAGTGGGGCAAAGTGAATCTGGTGTTGACAAAGGGTGAGTCGGGGCAGATGGAGATCGAGCGAGTACCCATACCGCCGATCACGGAAGATCTCGCTCAGATCATAGAGGAGATGGGCTGATGGCCACGAACACCTTCAAGATCTGGCGAGGTGATGCCGAAGGTGGCGCCCTCCAGGACTACTCCACGGAAGTGACCGAGGGCATGGTGGTCCTAGATGCGGTTCACCAGATCCAGGCCGAGCAAGCTCCGGATCTGGCCGTCAGGTGGAACTGTAAGGCGGGCAAGTGCGGCTCTTGCTCCGCCGAGGTCAACGGCATGCCACGACTCATGTGCATGACGAGGCTGAACTCACTTCCCATGGACGAACCGGTCTCGATCGAGCCGATGAGAGCCTTCCCCCCGGTGAAGGATCTCGTCACCGACGTCTCATGGAACTACAAGGTCAAGAAGACGATTCGGCCGTTCAAGCCGCGGGCCCCGGACGCAGAGGACGGGACGTGGAGGATGGACCAGGCGGACGTCGATCGGGTGATGGAATTCCGCAAGTGCATCGAGTGCTACCTCTGTCAGGACGTATGCCACGTGCTTCGCGAGCACCACAAGCACGAAGAGTTCGTGGGTCCTCGCTTCTTCGTGTATGCGGCGGCGCTGGAGATGCATCCCCTCGACGAGGAGACTCGGTCCAAGGAGCTCTGGGAGGAGGGTGGGATCGGTTACTGCAACATCACCAAGTGTTGCACGAACGTCTGCCCTGAGAATATCACAATCACCGACAACGCGATCATCCCCCTGAAGGAACGCGTCGTCGATCAGGTCTTCGATCCGGTCTCCCGTGCCTTTCGCGTTCTCTCGGGGCGCAAGGGAAAGGCCCCCTGAGGAAATGCGCGGCCTAAGGAAGCAGCGGCCGGACGTGGACGGTGACCTCCTCGTCCGCGTAGAGCGCTCCGTCGTCCGCCCGACCTCTCAGCACGTAGGTCCCCGGCTCATCGAAAGTCACGTTGACGATCCAACGTCCGTCCTCGGGGACCGAGGGGGCTTCCCAGTAGGGTGACCAAGGGGAATTGTGCCAGGCCCGGCTGTCCTCCCACGGCTCGATCTGGATGGGGTCGAACGAAGCGACGTTCTCCCCTCGATAGACGAACCAGGTGAAGTGGAGCCCCACGGCCTTGTTGACCGTGACCCGGTTCGGCTCGTTCAGCCATCGTCGAAGCGCCCTGATCTCTGGGCTGAGTTCCTCCTCGTCCTCCTCTGCCGAGTCGGTGTCCTCGTCGTCGGGTGAATCCGAATCGGGCTCGTCGGTCCCCTCGGCGCTGTCGCCCTCCGCCTCGGCCGCTTCGCGGGCTCGTGAGATCCGCTGCTCTCGAGTGAGGGGTAGGCCGTCGTCGACGAGCTTGGCGATTAGAGTGACCGGTCTTCCGACCTGTGCATCGATCACCCGATCGGTCTCGAGCTCGACGGTCGGGGGGGTGTTGGAGCGGGTCTCGGGGTCACTTCGTCCGGCTCCGAGGGCTCCCGTCTCCGAGGCGATCACCATGTTGTCGACGAGGAGGTCCTGCCGAAGGGTGGCGTAGGCCCTTCGCTCCTCTCCGCGACTCCTGATCGTCCAAACCAACTCCTGATCACCGAAATCGGCTGGGACCCGGACCTTGAAGATGAACCGGTTCCTTCGAGGCAGAAAATGCGTAGGCTGGCCTCGATCCTCGAGACCCGGCGAGAAGTGGTTATCAGGCCCGATGGGGATGTCCAGCTCCTCCTCCCAGTTTCGGTTCATGTAGCCGAAGAGGAGGTTGAACGAACCGTCGGGATTGACCTCGAAGCCCTCGTACGCTGGAGATACGGACTGACCCTGTGAGTAGCTCAGTTGGGCATGTCCGGCTTCCGCGAGGAGCAACAGGGCTCCAGCGAGGATCGGGCCGAGGAGCAGTCTCCTCGGCCCGGGGGGTGAGAGTAGATCGATCATTGGGCTTGTCTAGGGCTGCTGGTTGTCCACATCCGCATCGGCGTTCTGTTCGTCCGAGTCCGTTTCCCCAGGAGAGGGAACCGGAATGGCAGCCAGGCACAGTGGACAGCCGATCACGTGGTCGTTCTTGGTGAGGCTGAATTGCTCCCTCCGCTCCTCCATCTCTCCGAGGAACTGCTCGTCGGTCATCCGCACGCGCATCCCGAGGTCGATGAACATGTTTGCCACCGACCGGTTGCCCGAGCCCGACCAGTTCCTCGGGTCGGGTACGTTGGTGTTGTCCGGCGTGTTGTTCATGTAGCCGATGATATGAAGCACCGTGCCTTTGGGAAGCAGCGGCTGGTGTCCGTCCTCGTACGCATAGCCGCGCACCCAGTTGTGGTCGTAACCGACACAACTCAGGGTTTCCACGTTGTAGCCCCAGATCGCCTCGAGGCACATGCGCTCGCCGGGGGCGTGGAGGTGCGGCTCGAAGGTGATGATCTTGGTGTGCTCCTCGAGCACTTCGTAGGCATGGAGCTCCTGGCCGGCTTTCATCTCCTCGATATCGATGTCCATCGCGTTCCCGAGGGCCATCCGCGCGCGCGGGTACCTCGGCTCGTATCCCTCGGGATGAAAGCGGAACCCGATGAGAAGCTTGGATCGCGTGTCCCGACCGCTGGAGTGGAGATGCACCGAGTTGGAGACCACACTGGATCCGGCCCTGAGGAGGCGTCCCGCCTCGGGGTCGAAGATGTCCGGATTTCGCCCGACCTCGTGTACCGGCCAGCTCGTTGCGCCCTCGTCTTCGAGCGAGCTTCCCGCGAGCGTCGGGTCGGCTCCTTCGTCCAGAACCCGGGTGCTCCAGATCATGTGGTGGAAGATGTAGCGACCTCCGACCGTCTCGCGACCCGTGTCCGATACGTCGATATCGTTGACTTCTTTGATCTCGACCGACATGACGTACCGGTCCTCTTCCAACGGGATCGGCACGGACTTGATCTCGCCCCACCAGTCCGGGCTTCCGGCCTCCATGAAGATCTCTTCCGTCTCTACGATCAAGTCCGGCTGGCCGGCGACCCAGAAGGCTTCGCTCTCGAAGTCGAGCGGCTCGGGCAGGTCGGCCGGATCACCCTCCGGTGCGCCGTTGTCGACCCACGCGGCGATCGCCGCCAGCTCTCCGTCGTTCAGGGAGGGGTCGTACTTGTAGGCCTGGATCCCGATGTCCTTCTCCACATACCACGGCGGCATTGCGCCCGCTCGATCTCGGATCTGCGTCTTCTGCTTGATCATCGGCGCCCATGGCCTCACCTGGTCGTAGGTCACGAGCGACATGGGCGCTACTCCACCGGGGCGATGACAGTTCTGACAGCTCCGTTGCAGAATCGGCGCGATATCACGGGAGAACGTGAGCTCGGGCTGCATCTCTCCGGACTGCCCGTGGACCGGTGCGGGTGCGACGACGAGCGCCGTTGCGAGCGCTATACCGATGCTGGCGGTAACTCCCCACTCGATCCTCGTTTCTCGCTTCTTCACGTACGTTCCTCCGGTAAGGACTCGGGCTGCACCGGCAGCCGGACACACCGTTTAAAAAGCTACCTCCGGGCGCTTCGGGAAGGTCAAACGAAAAAACGCCTCGGCGGGACTCCTGTTCTCAGGGCTGTCAGGCGTCCGTGCGGATCGCCGTGACCCTCCCCGTCAGCAGACCTCCAGCGATGTCGATCGTTCCCGACATCTCCCCGTTCTCGTCCACCGTCCCGCGATAGACCACCGACACCGCTTGTCCCTGGACCACCGAGCTGAATCGGAAGGTGACTTCTGAGCCGCTGACGCTCCCTTCCACATCGGACTCCCCGAGGGCCGCCGACGAGTAGTGTCCGGTGAGGTCCTCTCCACTCTGCTCCAGAGTCACTGAAGGAGTCGTCGTTCCCTGGTCGGTGGTCACCGACAAAGCCCATAGGCCGGATACTTCCACGGTCTGAGCCGAGGCTGGCGTGGGGACGATGAAGCTCGAGAACGCGATTACCGCAGCGATAGCAGACGAAGGTCTCATGGGACTCACTCCGGTCTCCTCTGAGTGGCTCGCAGCCGGGCCAAAGCCTTGCCCGCGTCGAGCAATCTCCACGATCTTTACCTATCGTACCAGTGGTTGTACTAGTGGTGTGGACGCATTGCTAGACCAAACCCTGCGATCATCGAGCGAGCGTTGAGACCGATCGTTGATCTCCTGTTTCGGAAGCCGCGCCCTCCGTCCTTGAGGCTGGGGAGCGGTATTTCCGCGCTCGTCTTCGCGGTGACCAGCGGCCTGACGGGCGTCCAGCTCCATCCCGCCTCACATCATCAGGTGCACTCCCCAGCCGTTCTGGCGGCCGAGCTCGGGGCCGCTTCAGATCTCATCGGAAACACCACCTCGAGGTCGATAGAGCATATCGAGGCGAGCCCTGTGGCTCACCCGCCCGAGGCGTCCGACGAAGCGGCTGCGAGTGAGCACGCCGCTTTCGGAATGCATGGTGGTGGCCATCACGGCGAGTCCAACGAGTGCACCTGCATTGGTGCCTGCCATGGCGGGGCTCCACCGACGCTCACCGCCCCGCGCGCGACACAGCTGCCCGACTCGGCGATCGATCAACACCAGGTCGTTCGAGCCCCCGAGGTCCCCGTCCACCAGGATCCCACGGATCACCTGGTCCCACTACCCAACGCTCCACCCTCCCTGGCCTAGTTGACGGCCCGAGCCACGGTCGAGCCGTGGCTCATCACTCTAAAGAAAGCCTCGTGCCGAGTGCACCGGATCGCCCATCGGGCGATGTCCGTGTGCTCAGGGAACCGATCGGAGCGATCGGCGGGCACGACCTGGGGAGGTCAGTGAGCCATGAATTCAGAGCTATTCGGGAAAGAGCGCCATGGGAGGGAGGGTCGGGCCTATACGCGCTGGAGCCGCGCAGCGATCAGCCTCGCGTTGGGCGCGATGCTAGGACTCTTCGTCGACTCGGTCGCGCTGGCCCAGGGAGTCGGGTCGGTGAGCGGGAGGGTCACCGAGTCCGGCGGCGCTCCCGTGGTCGGGGCGCAGGTGGTCGTCGAGGACGCTCAGCTGGGTGCTTCGACCAACGAGATGGGCGGATTCATGGTCCGGGAGGTCCCCGCGGGTAATCACGTTCTATCGGTGCAGCGTCTCGGTT
>JAHEKL010000355.1 GCA_024638345.1 Gammaproteobacteria bacterium
GTCCCGAGGCGGACATCGAGCTCGCGATGCAGTACGACGCCGGATTCAGCGAGAACACGCACACCTTCGTGAACAACATCAATACGCACGAAGGGGGCATGCACCTCACCGGATTCAAGGCCGCGCTGACGCGCACGATCAACGACTACGCGAGGCGCAACGGTCTCTTCAAGAAGGCGGACGAGAGCCTCTCGGGCGACGACGTGCGGGAGGGGCTGACCTGCATTCTGAGCGTGAAGGTCATGGAGCCCCAATTCGAGGGGCAGACCAAGACCAAGCTGGGCAATAGCGAGGTTCGGGGGGCGGTCGAGGCGGCGGTGAACGAGAACCTCACCATCTTCCTGGATGAGAACCCGAAGGCCGCAAAAGCGATCATCGACAAGTCGCTGCAGGCCGCCCGGGCCCGAGAGGCGGCGCGGAAAGCCCGCGATCTGGCGCGCAAGAAGAGTGCGCTGGAAGGCGGAGTCCTGCCTGGCAAACTGGCGGATTGCTCCATTGCCGACCCCAGCCTCTGCGAGTTGTACCTGGTGGAGGGTGACTCCGCCGGTGGTTCGGCGAAGCAGGGCCGAGACCGTTCGTTCCAGGCCATCCTGCCGCTCAAGGGAAAGATCCTGAACGTCGAGAAGGCCCGGATCGACAAGATCCTCTCGAACGACGAGATCCGCGCGATGATCACGGCCATCGGGGCCGGCATCCGCGAGGACTTCGACATCGGCAACGCGCGCTACCACAAGATCATCATCATGACGGACGCCGACGTGGACGGAGCGCACATCCGCACGCTGCTGCTGACCTTCTTCTTCCGCCAGATGAGGCAGTTGATCGAGGAAGGCTACATCTACATCGCGCAGCCCCCGCTGTACCGGGTCGCGAAGGGGAAGAAGGAGTTCTACGCCTTCAACGAGACTGAGCGGGAGGACTACCTCAACCGCATTACCAACGGGAAGGGCGAGGACGCTCGCGGGGTCAACATCCAGCGCTACAAGGGTCTCGGAGAGATGAACCCCGACCAGCTCTGGAAGACCACGATGGATCCGGAGACCCGGACCGTCTACCAGGTGACGCTGGACAGTGCGGCCGAAGCGGACAGTATCTTCTCACGGCTCATGGGCGATGATGTGGAACCGCGCCGGCAGTTTATCGAGAGGAATGCGAAGTACGTCAAGAACCTGGACGTATAGCGAAGGCCGGATGCTGGCGCAGGGCGGCGTCGAGACGCGTCGCGCCGGCTGCGGGCAGTGGGGCCGGGTGTCTACTACAGCTTTCTGAGCAGTTGATGGGGAGGTAGTCATGAAGCGCGCACTGATCCTCATGGCCCTACTGGGAGGGACACTGTCCTGCGATTACTTCGCGGGTGATCCCTCAACCACCACCGAGTTCCGGGACGCTATGCTGGCGCGCTGGGCGGCGCCGGGGGTGACTTTTCTGGGCCAGTACGGCGGCGGGCCGATCGTGGCCGCGGAAGAGACCTCGGACGGTGTCTGGTCGGTGGACTATCCGCTGGAATCGGGCGACACCGTCACCGCCAGCCTTCGGTTCACCGAGGTGGACGCCTACCTGATCTTCCCCTTCGAGGAGTTCGCACGGCTCGTGGATGAACGGGCCCGAGCCAGAGACCGCATGTCCGGACTGTCTGCCGAGGCTTGGCGGCTGATCACCGGCGGGCAGAACGACGGAATCGGGCGGATGCAGATCGAGGTCCAGCGGCCCGAGGCCAGCGGCACGGAGCGCCTGACGCTCTATGCCCTCCGGCGCACCGGTGAGACCCCCTCCTGGGAGTTTCTCTCCGAGCGCCGGAGCCTGACCAATGCCTTCGCGGCGGTCGACGGCCTCTACGAGGAGCTCATGAGGTCCGACGACCGTGTCATGGACTGCGCTCAGGGGACCGACCCGATGTCGGACCGGCCTCGCTTTCTGGCGTGCACCGAGGAGGTGCTCATCGAGGACTACGATCTCGGGGTCGAAGGGGGAAGCTGAGCCTCCCCACCCATTGAGTCACGGTCCCCGTCCGCGGTAGGTTTGTGCATGGACATCACAAGACTCGACGTCAACGAGATGATCGCCTACCTGGTGGTGAACTCCACCGAGTGGATCCGCTCGCAGCGGGCCCACCACCTGGCACTCTCGACGGCGCTTCCCGACACCACTCGGGCCGCCCTGCGCGGCTACTTCACCGACGCGACGCTGGACCGTGCGCGGTTCCGCTACGTGGACGAGATCGAGAACCCAGGATTCTACAAGGAGTTCGATCGCGTCGGCGCGCCCATTCCGCTGGACTTCAGCTCCTGGGCGGGGATCACCTTCGACGAGGTCATCCTGGTCAACGAGTCGCTGGTGCCCTCGCCGCCTCCCCACTCGGTCGTCTTTCATGAGATGGTTCACGTGGTCCAGTACGAGGCGCTGGGCATCGAGGAGTTCAGTCGCCGCTACGTACAGCGGTTCGTCCAGGCGCGGAACCAGTACATGAACATCCCGCTCGAGACCCAGGCCTTCGACCTCCAGGAGCGCTTCGAGCGCTCGGACGGCGAGGTCTTCGACGCCGAGGGGATGATTCGGACCACCCTCGGGCCGACCGAGGTGAAGGGTACCGGCTCCT
>JAHEKL010000356.1 GCA_024638345.1 Gammaproteobacteria bacterium
CACCGACGGCGCTGATCTCGGTCTCGATCGGCTCGAGCTGGACGGCGAGGTCGCCCGTCAGCCAAGCAGCGTTCGTGCTATCGGGCGTGCCAGCAGCCGATGCGAAGGTCGGTTAGGAACGACATCAAGGCAGCAGCCGTCGGGCTCTATCCCCCGTCACCTTGGAGCGAGAAGAGCCCTATTCGCGGCAGGGTCTGAGAATGCATTGCTCAACATTTCTCGTAGCGATGGAACATGGATGAATGGCATGTAGTCGTGCCACCCCAGCAATAAAGAGAAGAGCACATGGACGACAGGCGATGAAAGAGTAGCCAAAGCTAGGTATTGCCAGAGTTCGCTAGCGGAAAAGCGGAAGGCCACCGGGGGAACGACCAGCGTCACGGCTGCGGGAACCGTGTAGTAGACCCACCAAGGCCACCCTGTGTTCTGGCCGAATTTCGCGAGGACCATGCCGCCAACTACGACGAGTGTAGCGACGGCCAGTACCGCGACGACGGATGGCCGGGTGGCCCGTTTTCGAGTCACGAAGCTGAGGATGGCGAAGAAGACGACGAGCGATACTAGGATGAAGACGGGAAACCGTTCGGCCTCGGACATGGATCTCCTATGCGGGGATTCCCGAAGAGCTTTGTCAACGTCCAATGAAGAGTATAAGACTGGCTTTCCAACTGTTCGGTCTCGGTTACCTGATCGCCACCATCGTGGGTTTCTTCACGTACTACCTCCATGTTGGGATTATGTGGATTACCATCTTTATCCTCATGCCGGTCGTTTTCGGGTACCTGTTCTATTCCTATCTCAGCAGGACTCGATACGAAAGGTCCCGGACATTCCGGGAGACCAATCTGCTCGTCCTTTTCTGGATCATCCTCTCTTTCCTGGTCGATGCCCTTGTCTATATCGTTGTCGTGCCCCTCATGTCTGGAAATCCGTCCACTGGACATTCTTCATGGGCCAGTCCCCGTGGATCTGGTTGAACTACCTGACAATGATCGTTATCGGTCACTTCAGCAGACACTTCTATCTGAGAAGGCTGAACAGATCCCGAGTTGATTGAAATCGACCTCTGGTCGTGGCGCCACGGTCCCTTGTCGCCGCGCGGGACGGTGCGTGTCGAAGACCGGTGGACGTGCCCGACGCAAAGGTTAGAATCGCCGCACTGTGATCGGCCAGACGCTGTCCCATTTCAAGATCACCGCCAAGCTGGGCGAGGGTGGCATGGGAGCTGTCTACCGTGCCGAGGACACCAAGCTCGGCCGGGACGTCGCGATCAAGGTGCTACCCGAGCGGGTGGCACAGGATCCGGAGCGGCTGGCACGCTTCGAGCGTGAGGCGAAGGTTCTAGCCTCGCTGAACCACCCTCATATCGCCGCCATCTACCAGGTCGAGCAGGACGGCGAGACCCACTTCCTCGTCATGGAGCTCGTCGAGGGCGAGGACCTCAAGGAGCGCCTGGCCCGGGGGTCCTTGGAGGTCGAAGAGGCGCTCTCAGTGGGGTTCCAGGTCGCCGAGGCGCTCGAGGCGGCGCATGACAAGGGCATCGTCCATCGCGATCTGAAGCCCGCGAACGTCAAGGTGACGCCCGACGGCCAGGTCAAGGTGCTGGACTTCGGCCTCGCCAAGGCGCTCGACCATGCCGCCGGCCCGGAGGGCGGAAGCGGCTTGGGCCAAGCGAATCTCTCCATGTCTCCGACCTTGACGGCCGAGATGACGCAGGCCGGAGTCATCCTCGGGACCGCCGCCTACATGAGTCCCGAGCAGGCAAGGGGCAAACCGGTCGACAAAAGAGCAGACGTCTGGGCTTTCGGCGTGCTGCTGTGGGAGATGTTGACCGCCCAGATGATGTTCGACGGCGAAACCGTCACCGACGTGATCGCCTCGGTGGTGACCAAGGATCCAGATCCGGAGTCTCTGCCCGCCGCGATTCCGCCCGAGGTGGAGCGACTGCTCTCCCGGTGCCTGCGGAAGGACCCCAGCCGGCGACTCCCCGACATCGGAGCCGCCCGCGTGGTGCTCCAGGACGCTCTGACAGGCACGACACCCGAAGCGCGGGCTTCAGCAATCGCCGCCGATGGAGTCGCTGAAGGAGAGCTTGGAAGGCGCCGCCGCGGACGTTGGATCTGGGCTACCGCGGCGCTCGTCGCGGCAGGAGTCGCCGCCGGCGCATTCCTCTCTCGACTGACTGGGGAGCCCAGCCAGCCTCAGACGGTTCGGTTCGCGGTAGCAGCTCCTGAGGAATGGACTCTTAGCTGGGGCGCTGACTGGCCCGTTCCCTCTCCGTCGGGAGACCGCGTGGTTTACCGGGCGTCGCGCACCCAGCCAGGAGGCGGCACGGAATCCACCCTGTGGATCCGTTCCCTTGGGTCCCTGACTTCCCTGCCGGTCGGCGGCACAGAAGGTGCCAGCTTTGGCGGTCCGATCACCTGGTCACCGGATGGCGGCTCCGTCCTATTTCGCACCGGGGAGGATGCCCGCATCCTCGACCTGACCAACGGAACCGTCCGAACGATCGCCAAGCTCGCCGAAGGGGTTTGGAGCGGCGCCTCATGGAACGACTCCGGCACCCTCATCTTCAACTCCGGAGGGCAAGATT
>JAHEKL010000357.1 GCA_024638345.1 Gammaproteobacteria bacterium
TGGAGAAGCACGCGATCGGCTCCTCGGCGGGCGTCGCCTTCGTCATCGGCGGTGCCTTCGGGCTGGGTGCGGAGGTACTCGAGCGCGCCGCTCGGACCCTTTCGCTGTCCACGATGACGTTGCCACACGAGATGGCGCGGCTCCTCTTCACCGAACAGCTCTACCGGGCGGGCACGATCCTGCGCGGTGAACCGTACCACAAAGGCTGACATGGACCTGATCGTATCGTATCCGTCGGGCGCTCCCGTCGTCCGGGACTACCTCGCACGTGAAGGGGCCGCACCGAGCTTCTACGGAGGCCACTTCGCCGACAGGAAGGCATTCGTGTCGAAGGCGGACGAGGTCGATCGAAGGTTCGATCGCGATGCCCGAGCCCGTGCGGTCGAGGCGGTCATCGTCCCCGAAGGCGGAGACCCGCTGCGCTTGGAGCGCTTCGTGGAGGAGGGCGGGTACATGGTCACCACGGGCCAGCAGCCGGCCCTGTACGGAGGGCCGCTCTACAGCCTCCACAAGGCGCTGACCACCGTCCGGCTCGCCGAGGCGCTCCAGGCCCAACTCGCCAAGCCGGTGATCCCCCTCTTCTGGGTCGCCTCCGACGATCACGACTGGGCCGAGGCGAACCACTGCGACCTGATCGGTGTGGACAACGAGCTCCACCGCTTCGAGCTCGAAGCTCCGAACCCGGACGTCACGCCACCCCTGCATCGAATCGCGCTGGGGCCGGACGCCGATGCTGCCCTCGAGTCATTCCTTCAAACCCTTCCAGATACAGACTTTGGGACTCCGTATATCGAGTTGATTCGAGCTGAGTTCGGAGCAGGCAGCACGTTGCCGCGAGGCTTTCACGCCCTGCTTCAGCATCTTCTCGGCCCGTTCGGCTTGTACTTCACCGATGCGGCGCATCCGGCCGTGAAGGAGCATTCGGCAGCGCTACTCCTGTCCGAACTCACCCGATCGGAGGAACTCGAGGCTGGGTTGCACGACACCGCGACCGAGCTCGAGGAGGCGGGATACCACGTTCAGGTTCCGATCATGGAAGGCGGGGTGAACCTCTTCCTCGAAGGGCCGGCGGGGCGGGAGCGGCTCTACCGGGAGGGGCCCAACTTCCGGCTGCGGACCTCCGGCGCCGTGATGTCAGCCGACGACATCGGCGCAGCCCGTGAGCGCGACCCAGCGGTGCTCAGTCCGAACGTTCTGTTCCGTCCCGTCGTCGAGAGCTCGATCTTCCCGACGCTGGCGTACGTCGGTGGTCCGGGCGAAATGGCCTACTTCGCCCAGCTGAAGGGGTATTTCGAGGCGCACGGCATAGAGATGCCCGTGGTCTACCCTCGTTTCGGCGCGATGCTCGTGGAGACCAAGATCCGCAAGGTACTCGACAAGTTCGGCATCGAGATCGAGGCCCTGCAGAGACCGTTTCACGAGATCTCGAGCGAGATCGCACGTGAGGAGGTCCCCGCCGACATACGGGCCGCGGTCGGAAAGCTCCGCGGCGCGATCGGCGGTGGAGTGAGCGAGCTCCAGAAGGCGGCGTCTGCGCTGGATCCCACCCTCAAGGGGCCGGTTCAACACCTGAGGAGCCAGGTATTCGGCGCGCTGGACGACGTCGAGAAGAAGGTCATGCAGGCCGTCAAACGGGAGAGCGAGATTACGCTGGCGCAGCTGGAGAAGGCGCAGCTGCACTTGTATCCCTACGGCAAGCCCGCCGAGCGGGTACAGAACCCCCTGTACTTCCTGGTTCGTTATGGTGGCGCGGTTCTTGATGATCTGTATGAGCAGTTCGATGTGAATCTCGACTGACGGTCGCACGTACTTGAAAGCGGAGAGCCTGTTTCCCTCACCCGTGCCGGTCTAACTTCAGCGCATGTTTCTTCAGTTGATCCTCGTTCTGGTCGTTCTCATCCCGCTCCTCGCGATCGTGCTCGATTCGCAGGTCGGTCGGGCGCTCGCATCCCGTCTCGAACGCCGCGGACTCGACAGTCCCGCGGATCTGACGGCGGAGCGGATCGCGTTTCTCGAGAGCGAAGTCGAACGTCTGGGGGGAGAGGTCATGAGGCTCGACGAGGAGGGCCAGTTCGTCACCAGGCTTCTGACGGAAGGGAAGGAAGCGGACGGTGGCTCGCTCGGACCGGGTGACGAAACCGGCTGATCCGGGGCCTCCGGGCTCCACCGATGGGGGCCGCGCCGCCGCGCGCGTGGGCGCGGGCATCTTCCTCAGCAAGATCTTCGGATTCGTCCGTGAGCGGGTCTTCGCGCACTACTTCGGGTCCAGCGGCTTCGCCGACGCGTGGTGGGCGTCTCTGCGGATGCCGAACGTCATCCGCAATCTCCTGGGCGAAGGGACGCTTTCCGCCTCAATGATTCCGGTGTACGCCGAGTTTCTCGAGCAGGAACGCGAGGAGGACGCCGCGCGCTTCGCGGGCGCAGCGCTGGGAATCCTCACTGCCGTCGCGGGCGGACTCACGCTGGCGGGGATGGCTCTGGCTCCGATCCTGGTGCGTCTGTTCTTCCCTCGTTGGGACCCCGCGATCCAAGATCTGACCGTGACGATGGTCAGGATCCTGTTTCCGATGACTGGCCTCTTCGTC
>JAHEKL010000087.1 GCA_024638345.1 Gammaproteobacteria bacterium
CATGGTCGGCGGGGGGAACTTCGATCGAAGGAAGACGAATGACGAACTCCGCCCCGCCCCCCTCTCGGTTGGAGGCCTGGACCTCACCTCCATGCGCACGCACCACCTGGCGAACCATCGCCAAACCGAGGCCCGTCCCCTTTCTCTTCATGGTGAATTCGGGCTCCCAGATCCGCGAGAGCGCCTCTTCGGGAATGCCCGTCCCGCGGTCGAGTACCCTCATCTCCACCCCACCGTCTAGACGGGTGAGCTTCAGGCGGATCGGATCCTCCTCGAGCGCTTCCTGTCCATCGACAGGGGCAGATGCGGAGTGGAGGGATGCCCTCGACTCCACCGCGTCGTGAGCGTTCGCAAGCAGGTTTCGGACGACTCTGTCCAAGGCCTCCAGGTGTCCGAGAATGAAAATGGGCTCGTCGGGTTCGTCGAATCGGACTGATACCCCCTCGGCGGACAATCGACGGGCCAGAGTCACGAGAAGCTCCTTGAGGTCGATCGACGACATCGGGCCTTCGGGAGGTCGACCGAACTGAGAGAACGCTCTTGCCAGCTCCTCCAAACGACCGATCTCGTCCCTCAGGACCTCCCCCGCAGCTGATACCGCCGGCTCTTTGGAATGGACCACCCGGTCCGCAGCCATGGCCATCGGGGTGAGTGGATTACGGAGCTCGTGCGCGATCTTGCGTGCCATCGCCGACCAGCTGCGCATGCGTGCCTGCTCCACGTCTCGCTTGCGGGCCAGCACCAACTCCTCGGAGGTCGTGCGAAGTGCATCGCGGAGCAGTGAGAACTCCGTGATCTCAGAGGTCTCCTCACTCGAGTCGGAGGAGGGCAACGGTGCGCCTGAAGCGAGCGACCGAGTCCAAGCCACCAGTTCCTCGACGGGCCTCGAAAACCCTTTCGAGAACCAATTCGCCGCGACAAGCGCCAGAAGACCCACGAGTACCACCAACACTATCGCGAGTAGAGGGAGAAGGATCAGCACACGTTCTCCTATGAACGCGTAGACGCGCGAGAACCGGACGGACTCGGCCAGCGCTGCCTGATGGCGCTCGGTCGCTGCCAGCAGCGCAGGCGCAGCGGACTCCTGGCCCTCGATCTGCTCGAAGAGCTCACGCCCTGAGTCCGCGACCTCGTCCCAGGCACCTGCGCTGCCCGTCGACAGCACGACCTCTCGGAGCACGATCGTCCCGGTGAGCAGCGTCAGCGCCGCTGGAATCACCGAAACGAGCATGAGCACCAGAAACATCCGGCCCCTGAGACTGGAAGGCGCGCCAATCTTCATTCGCTAAGCGTTCCCAGGCACGGGTGAGGGGAGGGCGCTGCAACTGGGCGGAGACCCGGCCCTCCTGGCCGAGGAGGGTGATCACGGTTGTGCATGGAGGCGTGCGCGATATCGTGCGCTTTACCAAGATGAATCGATCGCCCCAGTCGCCGGCCCGAACCACTCCACTGGCGACTCCGGGAAGGTAGAGACCGGCCAGACCAAAGGGCAAGAAGAGGCTGTCGGCGTCGGGATCACGCGGCTCCTTGCTGCATTTGCTCACGTGGGCATGGCTGGGGCTCGGCGCAGGCAATCGGGACAGAAGTGCCACTGCGGATCCAGGACCCGATCGCAGACGCACATGCGTGCCCGCGGCCACCCGCAGCGAGAGCAACCGGTAGCCCCTGAGGGCGCAGTCTCACCACACCGTGAGCAAGATCTCGTCGTCGCAGCGACGTCTCCGAGGACGCGCGCGACCTCCGGAGGGTCCGTGATCCCCAAGGACACCTTCCGGCCGGCGTCGGCTGACATGGGCTTCATCCCGGCCGCCTCGGCCCGACGCCGTATCTCTGTGGCGCCAGCCCGCGACGTGATCGCCTCACGCAGTTCGTCGGTGACGGTGAGGATCTGAAAGACCCCTGTGCGGCCGTGGTATCCTCCGTGACAGGCGCGACATCCGGAGTCGGTGCCTCGACAGCGTCGGCAGCGACGGCGAACCAGGCGCTGCGCGATGATTCCCGCCAGCCCTCCGGCGATGAGGTGGGGCTGGACGTCCATCTGCAGTAATCGGGTGATCGTCGCCGGAGCGTCGATGGTGTGCAGGGTGGAAAGCACCAGATGGCCCGTGATTGCTGCGGACATCGCGATCTCCGCGGTTTCTCGATCGCGTATCTCACCCACCATGACGACGTCCGGGTCCTGCCGCAGAACCGAGCGCAGGGCCGCCGGAAACGTCAGCCCGGATCGAGGATTCACCTGAACCTGGCTGATCCCGTCGAGCCTGTACTCGATCGGGTCCTCCAGGGTGACGACGTTCAGGCACTCGCGGTCCACCTCACCCAAGGCTCCGAAGAGCGTCGAGGTCTTTCCGCTGCCCGTCGGGCCCGTGGCCAGGACGACCCCCTGTCCTCCGCGCAGAATCTTGCGAAGGGAGCCGAGGTCCGCCTCCGAGAAGCCCAGCTCCGCCAGGTTCCTGGGGGCAGCACGAGGATCGAGGAATCGAAGCACGGCTTTCTCGCCGCCCTCGACCGGTAGCGTGGAGACGCGAACGCTCAGCGTCCGTCCCTCGGCTGTGAGGGCGAACCCGCCGTCCTGCGGGCGCCTCTTCACTGATATGTCCATTCCGGCCAACACTTTGACACGGGCGAGGAACGACGTGCGAACGGCGGTTGGGAGCTGGGTCACCCGTCGAAGGATCCCGTCCACGCGCTCACGAATCACCACCTCCTCGGCCTCCTGCTCGACGTGTAGGTCGCTGGCGCCCCCTTCGATCGACCGCCTGAGAAGGAGATCGACGAGGCGGATGAGAGGGGCTTCATCGGGGCCCGGAGCGACCCGTCCCGGAATCCTCGGGGAGACGTGAGAGGAACCGGGCAGCTGACGCGCCAGCTCGGTGACCTCTCCCTCGTAGGCGAGCCGCAGCCCGTCCCGCACCGCCGATGGCGTGGTGACCACCGGACGCACGCGACGGCCACTCAGAAACTGTAGATCGTCCACCGTCGAGAGATCGAGTGGGTCGGCCGTCGCCACGGTGAGGATGCGTCCGCTCAAGTCGATGGGCACCACGCGCCGCTGCCTTGCGAACGCGCCGCGCACCAGGCGAACCGCGCTGGGCTCCGGCTTCAGGGGGCCTGGTAAAAAGGGGAGTCCTAGCTGGTCGGAAAGCGCCCTCGCCACGACCTCGGGCTCAACGAGACGCGTACGAACGGCGAGCTCCCCTAGACGCTCCCCCGTTTCCCGCTGGATCTCGAGGAGACGCTCGAGGTCCGTCGACGAAAGTGCTCCCCGTTCGAGCAGGAGCGTGCCCAGGACCTTGGAGGATCTCCTCGAGAGCGGGGGTCGGTGGAGCGATTCGGACACTTCACCAGCATCGGCCTCGAGTCGGGGCGTGGGAATGCGCGCCAGCGACCGCGTCCCGAATCACTGGGACGCCGGGTCGGCGAAGCCGGGGCTGCCGTCCCAGTGAAGGCACGATTCCAACACGAATCCTGCCAGGTCTGTGAGCCGCTCCGGACTCTCGAGTCCCTCGGCGCGGTCTCCGAGGATCAGGCCGAGCGACGGGTTTCGCGTGTGACCCCCTCTTACGTCTTCGATGTTTCCGTGGTCACTGGCGACGATCAGCACGGTGTCCGGAGGCACTCTCGCAAGGAGGCCTCCGAGGAACTGATCGACGCGCTCCAACGCAGCCACTGCCCCGCTCATCCCACCGCGGTGACCGGCCGCGTCGGTGTAGTAGTGGGCGTACAGGGTGAGGTCGTGCTCGCTCGTGATGCGGGCCAGATTGACGCCCGCCTCCATCGCCGTCAGATCCGGGACATCGTCGTGCCCGAGGTGATGGATCCAGCCGTCGTTCACGATCTCCGAAGCGACTGCTTCCCCGCTCGAGAGCGCCAGGTGGTCTCGGTCGAGCAGCCCGGCGGCCTTCGCGGCCAGTGGCATCGCCGCCACGCGTTTGGTGTCGCGCCTTCCAGGAAACCCGCGAGGGTAGGCGTTCGCAAACGCCACCTGCAGACCCCGATCCACCGCCAGACTGAGGAAGCTGTCCTTCTCGAGAAGAGGGCGGAGCCGTACCGGAGGCCAGGGGCCGAAATGACGTCCGAAAAGCTGCGGCGCGTTGTGGCCGGTCAGAAGGGCAATCTGGCCGGTCCCACTTTGGGGAATCCCTTCGATCCCGAGGCAAGCGTCCAGCGGAAACGCGCGTCCACCAGGCCCACGCGTCGTGGGGGTGTCTAGGCTGGGCAGGTTTCCGTCGAGCGCGTCGGAAAGGGTCGGAAGATGGGCTCGGAAGAACGGGTTGACCGTGGCGTCCGGAATGCCGATTCCGACACCGTCCAGGAAGAGGAAGACGACTCGCGCCACGGGGCCATCCCGGGCGAGCCGACCCTAACCGGCCGGTCGCAGGTCGATGGTCACGCGGACGCCGAGATGGCCGATGTCGGCTCGCTCACGGACTGCGTCGCGAAGGCGAGGCTCCATCTTGCGGTACGCGCTCAGAACGCCGGACCGTAGATCCTCTCGCAGAAGTCTGAGCGCGTTGGCGTCCGGTCGATTGGTCTTGCTCACCTTTCGCGTCTCCTCCAGACGGGCTGGGAGAATCTCGAACGGACTGAGACCGACGTCGTCCATGCGTTCATGGTCGAGGTACGAGACCGTGACGCTGACGTCACCTCGTGCGTGATGATTGGAGATGTCGCCCACAGTTTGGAATCGCTGGGCCAGCCGTCGAATCTCGGGGCCAGACGCCGTTGCGATGTAGGCCTTCTCCACGAGCCCGAAGATACGTCTCAACCGCTCCCCGGGAGTCGCATCCAGATCGGGGACCTCGGTGCCGAGTTCGCGAGCCGAGGCGTCCCTCGTGAAGTCCTCGCGGCCGTCGTCGTCTCGATTTCGCTCGCGGTCGATGTGATCGAGGATTCGGTCGGGATTGGTACGAAAGCTCATGCCTGCCTTCTCGAGGGTCGAGACGAGGTAACCTCTGCAATGGAGGATAACGATGGAGTGGGGAACGGGCCACGGGGACAATTGAGCAGGGTGTACCCGGTTGGGGAGACCTCGGAGACCCCAGCCGCGCGGAGGATTGCGCAAGGGGCGGCGCGATCACAGGATGCCCCAGCCCGACAGCCACAACGGAGGATACGATCCGCGTGACACCGATCGAGAGTGATCCGCCGAGTGAAACGCTGAGCGCTGCCGCGGCCTCGTCTCTCCCGAAGCGCGCAATCTGGGCCTTCGTGTCCCCGGGGCGGCTCTTCGAGGAGCTTCGTATCCAGACGGGCCCAGGGAGCAAGGGCGGCCACTTTCGCACGATAGGAGCGCTGTTGCTCGGGGCTGTCCTGATCGCCGCCGGAAACGTGCTGATTCCGGTCGAGCTTTGGCAGCAGGTGATCAGGGAACAGCTGTTGGAGACTGGGCAGGAGCTCCCGGACGATCTTGGCGCGACAGTGGCGTTCGCTCGGTGGGCCGCGGCGATCGGACCCTTGGTGTTTTGGCCCGTGCTCGGAACTCTAATCGCAGGGATCTACTGGCTGGTATTCGTAGCGGGGCTTGGCTATGAAGGCACTTTCCCCCGCTACCTCGCGGTGACCTCGCATGCGATCCTGGTCGGGGCGGTCGGGGCGCTCGCGCTGACCCCGCTCCGAATCTACACGCAGGACGTGGATCTCATGCTGACTCCTCTAGCGTTCCTCCCGACGCTGGAAGCGGGCTTTCTCTTTCGCATGTTTCGGTACCTGGATCTCTTCAACCTCTGGGCCTCTGCGCTGGTCGGGTTCGGAGCGTCGGTCATCGATGGAGCACGTGGAGCAGTAGCGTCGGTAGGTGTCGCGCTTGCAACGTCCCTACTGATCGCCGTGCTGCTCACCGCTTTCATTCCTTAGGCGAGAGGTCTCAGCGTCGCCCAAAGACGATGCGGGCCAGATCTCCCACTTCGACTCCCTGCTGAGCGTACCACCCCTGCGGGACCTCCAGCGCGAAGAGCGCGGCGCGGGCCGGTGTGTGCAGATCCTCGGTCTGAGGCTCCATTTGCTGGATATCGACGATGACCTGGGATCGATCGAGCCACGCGATGTCCAGCGGGATCAGGGTATTCCTCATGAAGAACGCGTGCGGAAGCTCCTCTTCGAACACGAAGAGCATTCCCTCGCCGCCGTCGAGGGTCTCTCGGAACATCAATCCCTGCTGTCGCTCCGCCTGCGTATCGGCGACCTCCGCACGAACCGTATCCGAGCCGAAGATGACCCAGGCGAATCCACGTGGAGGTCTGGCGCCATCTACTCCTGGCGTAGTGTCTCCCCCGGATCTCTCGCACCCCCAGAGCACCGACGCGAGCGAGACCCAAACGAAAGCCCTGAGCGTTCCTTTCATCCAAGACCCCGCAGATGTCGCAGGTTTCGAATCAGTCGCTGTGAATCAAGCGGCATGCTAACTTTCCCCGTTCATGGCGCAACCCGCGGGCCGCGCGACGACAGACGAGCCCGACGTCGGATACGAGGCCGTCCGAACCGATCCGAGGACGTTGAGATGCTGGATCCAGAGCTATTGGAGATACTCGTCTGCCCCGAGACGAAAGAGCCTGTCCACTTGGCACAGACCGCCCTGCTGGATCGGCTGAACCAAGCCGTGGCCGACGGCCGAGTGGCTACCCGTGCGGGGGAGCCGGTGAAGGAGCGAATCGAGGCGGGATTGGTGAGGGAGGACGGCAGATACCTCTATCCGATCAAGGACGACATCCCCGTGATGCTCATCGACGAGTCCATCCCGCTGGGTGGGCTCGGCTGAGCAGGATCGCGGTCCGCGACAGGGTTCACGACCCAGATCAGACCTTCCGCCGCTTCTTCTTCAGAAAGTCCATCATCACATACTGACCCAGGGTGATCGTCGAGGTGAAGTACGCCTTGCCCCTGGCAATCTCCGAGACCTTTTCCACGAACCGGACGAGGTAGGGATCTCTCGCGAGCATGAACGTGTTGATCAGGATTCCGGCTTTGCGACATGCCATCACCTCGCGGTAGCTGCGTCTCAAGATCTCGGGATCCAGCCCGCCGGAGTTCGTATAGATCCGGCCGTCGCTCAGGGTGATCGCGGACGGCTTGCCGTCGGTGATCATGATGATCTGCCGCATCTCCTTCGTCTGGGACAGGAGGATGCGGCGGGCGAGCTCGAGACCTTCGGCCGTGTTCGTGTGATAGGGCCCTACCTGGGCACGGGCCAACTGCGTGAGCGGAATCTCCTCCGCTCGATCCCCGAAGGTCACGATTCGAAGGGAATCTCCCGGGAACTGCGTCCGGATCAGGTGGGAGAGGGCGAGCGCAACGCGCTTCGCTGGTGAGAAGCGATCCTCCCCGTAGAGCACCATCGAGTGCGACACGTCCAGCATCAGGACGGTTGCGCACGACGAACGGTACTCCGCCTGATAGACCATGAGATCCTTGTAGTCGAGTTGGAGGGGCAGCTGCAGCCCCTCCCGTTCGATCGCGTTGGCCAGCGTCGCAGGTATGTCGAGATTGAGCGTGTCGCCGAACTCGTAGGTGCGACTCGCGCTGCCGGCTTCGACCCCGGTCGAGAGGTGGGGGGTGTCGTGTGATCCGAAGGAGGACTTGCCCATTGCCCCGAGCAGATTGCGGAGTGCCCGGTATCCCAGGAAGTCCATCCCTTTTTGGGTGAGCGAGAAGTCCACTCCCTGTGCGGCCTCTCGCGCCTCGTCGACTTCCCCACCCTGTCCGGTCACGTCGAGTGTCGTGCCGGGGAGCCCTCCTCCGGACTCTAGAGACAGGTATCCTTCCTCCACCATGCGTTGGATGAGGTCGTCGAGCATCTCGGCGATTCGAGCGCGGAGGTCCTCGTCGCCCTCTCCTTCCCCGCGAAGCTCCTTGAGCATCTCGGGGGTCAGCTCGCCGCTCTCCAGCAGGGCCCGCAGGAGCGCCTCTTTCAGCGACTCCAGCGAGGAGGTATCCTCGTCCCCGGACCAGCCCCAATAAGGATGGAAGTGCGGGCCTCCCGCGAAGCCACCGTCGAGCAGGAAGTCGGAGAGCCTTTCCAGTAGCGCGTCGAGGTTCAGCGCGTCCAGAAAGCTCCCGCGGTACTTGGAGTAGGTCGTGAAGCGCATCAGCCAGGATCCATCACATCGCGAGAAGAAGGGTGAGGAAAGGCGCGAAGTTGATACCGAGCCGCTCTCGACCGGTTCCGAGATCCGCGCCCTCCGACTCTCGCTGCTTCGCTATTTCGACCAGAAGCGTCGCGACCTCCCTTGGAGAAGAAGCCGAGATCCATACCGCGTGTGGGTCTCTGAGATCATGCTTCAGCAGACACGCGTCGAGACTGTGATTCCATACTTCGAGGCTTGGTTGCGTCGGTTCCCGACCATAGGGAAGCTGGCGGAGGCCGAAGAGCAGGAGGTGCTCCGACTGTGGCAGGGCCTGGGGTACTATTCGCGAGCACGCAATCTCCATCGCGCTGCTCGCGAGGTGATGCGCCGCTACGATGGAGAGATTCCCGGCGACCCCACCACCCTGGAGACGCTTCCCGGAATCGGCCCGTACACTTCAGGAGCCGTCGCCTCGATCGCGTTTCAGGTTCCGGTGCCCGCCGTCGACGGCAATGCTCGGAGAGTCCTCTCTCGTCTGACGGACGACCCTGACCCCGGTTGGCCCACACTGAGGCGTTGGGCTTCGGCCCTGATCGATCCGGAGGCCCCCGGGGACTTCAATCAGGCGCTGATGGAGCTCGGCTCCAAGATCTGTTCTCCACGTCGTCCGAAATGTGGGGAGTGCCCACTCTCGGACTTCTGTGCGGCCCGTCGCGCGGGCACGCAGAGCGAGCGGCCCGCGCCTCGCCGGCGACGGTCCGTGCCGAGGCTCGTGGAGGCGGTCGCGGTGCTACTATGCGAAGCGAGGCCGTCGCGATCGGGATCGGACGATGTGGATTCCACCACTCCCACGAGGCGGGTTCTGCTGCGCCGACGTCCCTCGACGGGTCTCCTGGGTGGGATGTGGGAGTTCCCCGGTGGGCCGGTTGCAGCGGGAGAGGACCCGCTCGAGGTGGCTCGCAGGGTCGGCCGCTCCCTGGTATCTCAGTCGGACGGCTCCCGGCTCGAGCGACATTCGGATTGCGCGGCCGTCGACCTCGGACCCGTGCAGCGCCTGCGAGTTGTCGACCACGCGTTCACCCACCGGCGCCTTCAGTACGTACCGTTCCTGTTCCGCCTTTCCGCCCAGGGGCCGGCGCCGGAGGGGGACAGTGAGCTGATGTGGATGGATCCCTACGAGGCCGCCGGGGTGCCCATTCCGGTGGCGCAGCTCAAGGTGCTGACACAGGTGTTCGGACCGACAGGCCCGCCCTGATCGGCGGAGACCAAGCCACGCCGCGCAATCCCGAACCGGAGTCTCCGATGTACCGCACGCTCTTGGTGCCACTGGACGGATCGCATTTCAGCGAGGAAGCGCTGCCATTGGCCGCGCTATTGGCTCGTACCCTGGGTGCGGAGCTGCATCTGGCTCATGTGATCCATCCTTCGTACGACGTCGACTTCAAGACACCGCAGGAGGACCTGGATTGGCGGCAGGGGGTCCGGGACGGAGCGACGGGCTATCTGGAAGCCTTCGCGTCCGATCTCAGGGAGCAGGGGGTCTCGACGCTGACCGCGGTGCTGGAAGGACGCACGATCCCGGCGCTGACCGAGTACGTGACCTCACAAGAGATCGACCTGATCGTGCTCACAACCCATGGAAGCGGCGGTGTGCGCCGTTGGTGGCTGGGAAGCGTCGCAGACGGCCTGGTGCGAGAGGGGGGTGTGGATCTCCTGCTCGTACGTCCGTGGGACGAAACCCGAGACCGTGGGCCCGGGCAGTCGCGATTCGATCGCGTCCTGGTCCCGGTAGATGGTTCCGAGCTCGCGGAGGCGGCTCTCGAGCCTGCCAGAATGCTGGCGAAGCGTTTCGGGGCCAGGGTCCGGGTGACGCGAGTCGTTCCAAAGCCACTCGAGCTGACTTCCATCTATGGGGTTCCGGGTGTCGAGATCAGTGGTCAAGGGCACGAGCGCCGGATGTCCGAGGCACACCGATACCTCGAGGGCCTCGTGGAGGCTTACCCGGACGAGGCTATCGAGGGGGCCGCCATCGAGAATTCTGGCGCTGCGGAGGGCG
>JAHEKL010000358.1 GCA_024638345.1 Gammaproteobacteria bacterium
AAATCGCCGGCAATTCCCAAGCCGATACTCGACAGAAGGATAGCTCGAACCGGAAGGGTCCCCGCGCTCATCGCCCCCCCTCCGCGAGACGGCTCGGCGTCCGCGGTTCGGATACATCAGCTGCGGGCAGCCCGCCGAATCGTCTCTCGCGGCCTCGGAAATCGGTGATGGCGGAGGCCAGGTCTTCTGCGCTGAAGTCGGGCCAGAGCCGCTGCGTGAAGACGATCTCGGCGTAGGCGGACTCCCACAGGAGGAAGTCGCTCAGCCGTTTCTCTCCACCCGTGCGGACGAGCAGATCGACGTCCCTCGTACCCCTCGGCGCATGCGTGACGCGATCGATCAGGAGCCGAAAGCCTTCCCGGGTGCGGACCGACCTGCGATCCAGGTGCGCCGCCGCCGCGAGGAGCGCATCACGAGAGGAGTAGTCGATCGCCAGCCGAAGATGGAGGGTCCGGCCCAAACGCGTCCGAGACTCGATCGAATCGATCTCTTGAAGAAGGGCCGGGGGAAGCCGATCCCGCCGACCGATCACGTTCACTCGAACTCCCTCCCGAACGCATCGGGTCCGCTCGCTGCGCAGGTGACGTTGGAATAGCCACATCAGCTGCTGGACCTCGTGGACGGGTCGCCGCCAGTTGTCTGCCGAGAAGGCATAGAGGGTCAGGGTGCCCACACCCAGGGACGGAGCGGTCTCGACCACTCGCCTGACTGCGTGGGCGCCGGCCCGGTGGCCCTCGTAGCGAGGTCGACCCCTTCTTCGCGCCCATCGCCCGTTCCCGTCCATGATGATGGCCACGTGGAATCCGGCGTCTTGCTTCGGGGAGTGGCTCACGTCCAGCTCCTCGCTGGGCATCGACCGAGCCTCGTTGGATTCGTCCTGTGGCCTAAGGTACTGCAAAGTACTTGAGATCACAAAGCTACCCTCCAAAAAGAAAAGTGGGACTCGTCGCGAGCATCGATCACTCCCGAACTCGCTCGATCAGAGCCTCCATGTGGTTGAGATATCGCTCCAGGGCCCGCCTGCCCGAAGCCGTAAGGCGGTATTCGGTGCGGGGAAGACGACCCTCGAACGACTTTCGGCATTCCAGGTATCCTCCATCCTCGAGTCTTCGAGCGTGGACGCTCAGGTTGCCGTCCGATGTGTCCAGACGCTCCTTGAGCTCATTGAAGGTCAGGGATTCGTTCACGGCCAACGCGCTGACGATTCCGAGCCGCACGCGGCCGTGAATGAGTCGATCCAGCTCAACGGGGTTCATCGAACGCGGACGCACCGATCCCAACTCCCGGGTCGGGGGCTCGGAGGAATCCCCGGGACGCGAGATAGCGCCCTCAGCCACCATGCCTCCTGGCTATGATCAGACCGAAGATGATCTGAAGCCCTCCGAATCCTGCCGCCATCAGATGATTCCCCCACTCGGGGGAGACGAGCAGGGCCACGGTACCGGTGGTCATGAAACAAACCCCCATCACCGGCACGATCTGCACCGAGAAGGTCCCGGCCGAGACGACGCCGACCCCGTAGAGTAGGAGCCAAACGCCCGGAACCAGGGTAGTCGCGCCCCCGTGCCAGAGCGCAAACGTGAGTACGATGCCGGCCAGCGCCGGAGGGAGGAAGCTCAGTACGAACTTCCTCCCCGAGCCCGAAAAGACGGGCAGCTCCGCCCGTCGTGCCTTACGCGCGATCGCCCAGCCACCGAGGCTCGCCGCTACGCCTGCTTCCACCAGCCAGACGAGCAGCCAACCCGACATCGTCGTCTGGTTCGCCGCAACGGCTGCTGCGGCGAGCGCGGAGATCCCCATTCCCACCCCGCCCCAGCCGGGAACGGCCGTGAAGGCAGGTCCGCGCTCCATCGTGCGACGGATGAAGCGTAGATCTTCGATTGCCCGGTCGCCCAGAGCGATCGGATCGGAGTCACGAGTCGGCGGAGTGGCTTGGCGCATGGTTCCGGAAATCTGCATCGGCCCTTCGTGTACGTCAAGTACTTTATAATACAAAGTTTTGGTCGCTCCCAACGACCTCTCCCGGCTCGGACCAGATCTTCGGGGCTCGTGGTGGGCGGCGGATCAGCCGCTCAGGGCATCGATGAGCTTCTGATGAATGTCGCCGAAGGCGCCGTTGGACAGGACCAGGAAGACGTCTCCTGGACTCGCCTCTCGAACCAGTGTGCGTACGATCCGATCAACGTCGGGGATGTGGTCCGCGGGCACGCCCCCCGCTCCGATCGAGCGCACGAGGGTCCCGGGATCCATTCCGGTCTCTTCGTCATAGCGCTCCGGGTGAAACAGACCCGCGAGGATGACTCGGTCGGCAGTTCCGAGCGCCTCCCGGTACGGTTCCTGGAATTCCTTCCGTTGAGCGGTATAGCTGCGCGGCTCGAAGATCGCAACGATCCGGCGGGCCGGAAAACGCTCCCGAGCCGCGGCGATCACCCCTCGCACGGCGGTCGGATGGTGCGCGAAGTCGTCGACCACCGCGACGCCATGGACCTCGCCCCTGACCTCCATTCGGCGTCGAACGCCGCGGAAGGTCGAGAGGGCATCGCGGATCGGCGCCTCGTCCACGCCCACGGCG
>JAHEKL010000359.1 GCA_024638345.1 Gammaproteobacteria bacterium
GCCCGTCGTGACCCGGCCCAGGTATCTCAATTCCAGATCGGCCAACCCGACGGTAACGCCCCAAGACGGCGTCCATTCCATCCAGTTCTCACGTTGCGTGCGCCGGGTTTCCTCGATGTTGTCGAACTGCTCGAGCTCGTACCGGATGGCGCGAAGGGCGACTCCCAGGCCCACGCCCCCCCACGAGAAGTCGTGCCCCAACCCCATACGGATCGTGGCGTTCGAGAAGAAGAACTCGTTTTCGACGGTCTTTTCTCCAGCGCGAATCACATCTCCGCCGGTGCTCACCGTATCCCCCGCGGCCTCCGCCCACGTGTCGCTCCAGATCGGCTCGAAGACCAGATCGATTCCAACCGTCGTGCCGCTCAGGCGTCGGGAGAGACCCACCCCGAAGTCGTACGCCCAGGAATCGCCTGGATCTCGAGGGATGTTCTGGATCTCGTAGTTCGGGATCTTGGGGTGCGACTTGGCGTTCACGGTCGCGCTGGTCCCGAAGCGCCAGCCGGTTTCGGTCAGAGGCGCGGTGTAGGCGAGGTGGACACCGGTGGTGTGCGTCTCGTCCCGATTGGTCTCCGTGCGGGTGACCCACTGCCAGAACATGCGGTCTTCGAACCAGACGTTGTCCAGGTAGCTCACGTCGTGGGTGGCCTCGAATCGACTGTGCAGCACGAGCGCTTCGAAGCTTTGGCCGCTCTCGGTCTCACCGAGGAGCCCGAGTCTCAAGTCGACGTTGGAGCCGTCCTGATCGATGCGTTGACTCAGCGCGTAGAGGTGCTCCACGCCATCGATCGCTCCGAGGCTGGCCCAGGATACGCTCCCCGCGAGCGACAGGCCCGACTCACCCAATCGACGCCCGAGGAACCCATGTAGGTAGAGATTCGTGGCCGACTGTTCGCGGAGGGTCTGTCCGACGTCGGGGCCCCACCAGATCCCGAAGACCCGATCCCGATCTGCGGCGATGAGCTCCTGGAGTGAGAAGCTGCCTCCACCGAACCAGCCCTCCGATCCGGCGAGCATCGCGATCGGGAGGGTTCGACCCGATCCGTTCTGGTTGGATACGACATAGAACGTCGGCGAGGTCACGAGCGTAGGGCCGGTCAGTCGTGCGCCCTTCGCAGGGTTGATGAACGGATCCAACAGACGGTCCTCGAGTGCGATGCTCGTTCCACCGAGGGCCAGGTTCTCGGATGGGTACATGAGGAACTGATCGCCCGAGGCTACCGGTACGGTGCGGATCGGAATGAGCTGCCCGGCCGCGGGCTCAGCGCGCGAAAGGGACACCGCGGCCAAGGTGGCGGCGATCGCGCAGAGCGTCGTATTTGGCGTCCATGACCGAGTCTTCATCTTCGTCTCCCGTCCGGGTGTCTTTACACTCGACAACGAGCGGGTCGAGGCGACTGTGACACCCCACCCGACCGGAGAAGCCACGATCGACCGACACGAAGAGGACAGGGCTCTGCCGAGCCCTGTCAGGCGCTCGCTGGATGTCTTGCGTCCACCGTCTCGAAATCACTACCGTCAGAGGTCGAAGCCAGGGCTCCTTTGCGCCTCACCGACGGTCCGTTGGAGCGCAACTCGATGACAAAGGGGGGCGGCATGATCGTAGGTCGGATGCGGGGGTCTCTGGTGCTGGCCACAGGAGCGATCCTGGTCCTGACCGGCTGCGCTGCCGTGCAAGGTGGCGGTGGAGAGCGCGCGAGTACGGCCATGCTGTCATCGGAAGGCTCCCAGGTTCCCACGTTCTACGCTGACGCCCTGCCGATCTTCGAGAAGAACTGTGTCGCGTGTCATCAGCCAGATGGGCCGAACGTCGGAGGCATCTACGCCCCGATGTCACTCGCCTCGTACGAGGAGGCTCGCCCCTGGGCTCCGATGATCAAGGAAGCCGTCCGGACCGGCTACATGCCTCCCTGGGGTGCCCACGAGCAGCACAAGGGCACCTTCGTGGGCGAGAGATACTTGGACACTGCGGACAGGGAGACGATCATCGCCTGGGTGGATGCAGGGGCGCCCGCGGGCGATCCTGCCGACGGCCCCGCGCGAACCTTCGGCGCGACCGGCGGTGAGGCTCCTCTGGGTGGAACGGTCCTGCCCCCGTCCGGTTGGTGGATCGGGGAGCCCGATCTCGTCGTCGGATTCGAGAAGCCGGTCCATGTCGACGAGGATTTGGAGGATTGGCAGCCGACCATCCACATGCCGGTTCCCGAGGGTTCGCATGCCGAGCCGAAATGGGTCTCGCGGGCCGAGCTGCGGCCCGGGGGCCCCTGGGTTCACCACATCGTCTCGAGCCACATGGGCGTGGGTGTGCCCGGACGGGGGCCCTTCACCTATCCCGAGGGCTGGGGAGTGCTTCTGCCCGAGGACCCGTTCATTACCGTGAACATGCACTATCACAAGGACACTGGACCCGGGACCGGCGTGGACGACATGACCCGTGCCGGATTCAAGTTCTACGAGCCCGGTGACGTGATCGACTACGTGGTCGAGACCAACCTGCTTCCCCATCAGGAGTGGATCATCCCGGCCGGTCACTCGAGCTACGAGGTGAACGACAGGCACTTCATCGAGGA
>JAHEKL010000360.1 GCA_024638345.1 Gammaproteobacteria bacterium
CGGCCCCTTCGGGGGCCGGTCGACCCTTCTCGGTCAACAGGTATTTGAGCGCGAAGGTCCCGATCCAGTGGGAGCCCGCATAGTCGGCCTCGAACATCGCGTCGAAGCCTCGCGAACCATGGAGCACGGCGATCTTTCTCAATGCCGGTATCCGTGGGTCGGCCTCGGGTAGCGCATCGATGATCCGGTTGATGGCATCGCCGCGGATGAACGCGAGCCCGATCAGGTGGGACGCGCCCGCCAGGAAGCGCAACTCGGCTGCCTCCCGCTCTTCTTCCTCCGTGTTCTCCTCCTCGGGATCGCTCCCTCCAACCCCCGCCGCCTCGGCTGAATCCGCGGCCCCCTCCGCATCCACCATGACGTCGTCCGGATCGACGGGCCCGGTGAGCGGTGCGAATTCTCGTGACGTCAGCGGCGGAAGGAAGTCCTCGAGCCAAGTCAGGTAGTCGTCGGATTCCAGGACCTTGGCCATCAGGGCCGCTTCCTCGAGACACGGCGAGAGGAAGTCCGAGCCCCAGGGCTCGTACGCCGTCGGACACCCGAAGTCGTTGCCGAAGAGGCGATGGGCAGCCTCCGTCACCGCCTCCTCGAGCGGACGGTCGCCAAGGTCACGGGCGGCGTCGAGCATCATGGCGAGCGCGAAGGCCGTGTTGCTATGCGCGCCGCTGCGCGACGGCACCTTCAGCTCCGGCAGGTACTCGACCATGCGCTCGGAAAACAGCGTGGCCAGCGGGGCGACGTTGTCACCCCATTGCTCGGCGTCCTCGTGATCCCAGCTTCGTAGCTCGGCGTAGAGCTTCAGGAGCCAGGCCCAACCATAAGGCCGCTCGAAAGAACGACTCTCCTCGAAGAACGCGAGCTCTCCCTGCATCGCGTCTTCCGAGAGGTGGTCGCGCAGCTTTTCGTCGATGAGACCGGAGAGGGGGATGTCGGGGAAGTCCTTGTAGAGCTTCACCATCGCCCACGTCGAATTCACCGCAGAGTGCCAGTCCCAGCAGCCGTAGAAGGCACGGTTCTCCTCGTAGCCGGGGACGCGCGAGACCACGGTGGTATCCAGGTAGCTCCTCCGATCCCGTGGGGCAGCATGGGGACGGTCCAGACAGGACAGCGGCATCGCCGCGAGCGTGAGCGCCATCTCGAGATCGAGCTCCGGGATCTCGGCGTCGGGCAGACTCGCGGTAAACGTCGGGAGGTCGGCGGCGTCGATCGGTGGCAGCGGTTCCGCATCCGCAGCTGGGGGCTGCTCAACCGGGACGCACGAGGTGACCGAAGCCACGGAAATCGCGAATATCACACGCGTGGGCGACGTTGAACGCTTGCGCCGCTGGTTCGACCTTTCCGCCATGGCAAACTGCTCCTCGACTGTGTGGACTCGCGCTCCAGCGTGGGCCGCCCGCTCTCTGCGTGCAATCCCAAGCACGGGAAGAGAGCGCCCGGCACCTCAACACTGGGCCACGGGCAGCGTGTCCCTTTCACTGTCCGAACCCCTCTTCCCCTCGGGACCTCTCGATGCTGGACCTTAGAAGATCGTTGATCGCCGCCGCGTACGTCGCGGTGGCCTTGTCGCCGTCCGAGCTCGCGGCTCAGGTGGCTGACCTGATTCCGGCTGTGCAGTCAGAGGAAACGCTTCGTGTCTTCCTCGACTGCGAGCGCATCTGCGACTTCGATCACTTCCGTCGCGAGGTGGAGTACGTCAGCTACGTCCGGAACCGCGAAGACGCCCAGGTCCACGTCCTGGTCACGCTCCAATTCACCGGGGCCGGGGGCAGAGAGTACGTCTTCGACTTCATCGGCCTCGGCGAAAACGCGAGCAGAGGCGACACCCTCACGTACGTCTCGGCCCCGACGGACACCGACGACGAGACGAGGACGGGCGTGACCAGGACCTTCGCCCTCGGACTCGTGCCCTTTGTGGCTCACACCCCCTCGGCCCGCTTTCTCGAGGTCAGCTACAACGCCCCGAACGGGGAGGATGCCGAGATCCGTCAGGTGGCACCCGCCAACGATCCCTGGAACCTCTGGGTCTTTCGGGTTTCGGTGAGCGGAGAGCTGGAGGGAGAAACCCGGGAACGGCAGACCACGTTCGACGGCTCGATCTCGGCAAACCGCACGACGGAGGCCTTCAAGTTCACCAGCAGGGTGAACAGCGACTTCAGCAGCCGGCGCATCACGGTGAGCGAGCCCGACGAACCCGAGGAAGTCGTGACCAGCTTCACACGCGAATGGGACGGTGACGCGACCGCCGTGTGGAGCCTGAGTCCCCACTGGTCCGCCGGTGCGACGGGAGCGATCACCTCGGACACACGCTCCAACCAGGCGCTCACGGTACGGGCCGGGCCGGCCCTGGAGTACAACATCTTCCCCTACACGGAGTCGACCCGACGACAGATCACCTTCCTGTACAAGGTCGGGGTCGCTTCGTACGACTATTACGAGATCACCGCGTTCATGGAGACCGAGGAGCTTCGCCCCGAGCACAGCCTGGACATCTCGGCCCAATTCCAGCAGCCGTGGGGCGAGGTCAGTGCATCGCTGGAGAGCGCCAGCTTTCTAGACGACTTCGAGCAG
>JAHEKL010000361.1 GCA_024638345.1 Gammaproteobacteria bacterium
CCTCTTCCTGAGGCCCGGCTACGAGCCCAGAAGCGACGCCGTGCAGGGTATCGCTACCCTCGTGTCGCGTAGCGTGGAACGCCTGACGCCGGATGCCGTCACCGTCGTCGACAACAGCGGCCGCATTCTCTCATCCGAGAACGGCTCCGGAGTGGGGCTTTCGGACCAGCAACTCGAAGTCCAGCGAGAGACGGAAAGCTACTTCCAGCACAAAGCCCAGGAGCTTCTGAGCCCTCTGGTCGGGCCGGGGAACTCGCGGGTGACCGTGGCCGTCGAGCTCGATTTCGATCAGATCGACCGCCACCAGACCACGGTAAATCCCGACCAGCAGGTCGCTGTTCAGGAGCAGCGCTCGGAGATCATCCCGAGCACCGAGGATCAGGGCGCCAGCCAGGTCCAGAGTTCCACCGTGTACGAGTCCTCTACGACCGAGGAGGTCCTCGTCCGGCACGGTGCCCGTATGAGCCGCCTCTCCGTGGCGGTGCTCGTGAACGACCGGGAAATCCAGGAGGGCGACTCCGTGCGCGCCGTCCCCCGGACAGAGCAGGAGCTGGCGCAGCTCGAGGGGCTCGTCCGAAATGCCCTGGGCGTGTCCCCGGACCGGGGGGATGAAATCACCGTCGTTGGGCTCTCGTTCGAGCCCGTCCCAATCCTGGAGGCCCCGGGGTTCAACGTGATGGGTCTCCTCGACGTGCTCCTCAGGCCATTGCTTGGCATCCTTGCTCTGGCCCTGGCCTATCTGGTAGCGACCCGAGCCATGAAGAACATCAAGGAGATGGCTCCGCCGCGCCCGGTCCTGCGGCCCTCTCCGTCGGGTGAGCCCGCCCTTGCCGCCGCCACAGGCCAGGCCCGGGGCAGCGCCGAGTTCAATGAAGCAGTCGACGAGCGAAAGACCATCGAGCTCCATGATCCCCAGATGACGGCCCGTGTGGTCCGAGCCTGGCTGAAGGAGTAGTTGCGACGTGTCTGCCGTGGCCGCGAGGGTCGAGACGGTGGGATCGCTGACCGGTCCCCAGAAGGTGGCGGTGCTCCTCATGGCCCTTGGCGAGGAGGCGTCCCATCTCGTCACGGACCTGCTGACGGACGACGAGATGGAGTTGATCTCTCTGGAGATCGCACGCCTCGATCGGGTGAATCCCGAAGTCGTCACCGCCGTCGTCGACGAGTGGGAGCAGTCCGAGCGCGCGGCCTTCTCCCTGGCTCAGGGTGGTGTCGACTACGCCAGGAAGCTTCTCGAGCGGTCTTTCGGCTCGGCGAGAGCTGCCCAGATGCTGAAGCGCATCGAGTCGCAGCTCCACGATCAGTTGTCCCTCACTCACCTGAGGCGGGCGGACCCCCAACAGCTCACTGCGCTGATCCGGAACGAGCATCCGCAGCTCATCGCACTCGTACTCGCCTACCTGGACTCGGGTCAGACGGCTGCGGTGCTCAGAGAGATGGACCCCGAGTTGGGCGGTGACGTCGTGGCGCGTATGGCACTGATGGACAAGATCCTCCCCGACGTCCTTCAGGTGATCCACCATTACCTGGGCATGGAGTCCGATCTCGCCATCTCGTCGGACGGCGCGAAGGCGGGCGGTCCTCAGGCGGTCGCCGACGTCCTGAATCTGGTCGGCTCCGTAAAGGAAAAGGAACTCCTGGACGGAGTGGCGTCCTTCGACATCGACCTATCCGTGCAGATCAAGAACCTGATGTTCGTGTTCGAGGACATCCAGCGCCTCGACAAGGCCGCCGTCACCCGGGTTCTGCGGGACGTGGAGACCCGCCAGCTGGCCATCGCCCTGAAGGTCGCCTCCGAGGAGCTGAAAGAAACGATCATGTCCTCCATGTCGGGGCGGGCGCGCGAGTCCCTCATGGAGGAGACGGAGTTCCTGGGACCTGTCCGTGCCAGTGACGTGCAGAACGCCCAGGCGGAGGTCGTGAGCACTGTCAGAAGGCTGGAGGAGGCAGGAGAGATCGTCCTGGGCGGTGGTGACGACGAGGTGATCGAATGATGGCCGCCCGTGAAGGCCGCCAGCCGTGGGTTTGGGACGAGCTGGGATCGGCGCCTGCGCCTGAACACCACGAACCGGCCGATGCCCAGGACGTGGAGGACTCGGAGGAAGAGCCCCTCGAGGAAGCCTACCGGCGGGGCTTTCACGAAGGGCGAGCCGAGGGGCGCAGGGACATGGAGGCGGAGGTGGAGACCGCCTTGATGGCGCTCTCGGCCGCCTCACTTCGCTTCGAGGAAGTCCGGACGTCCGTACTCGAGGATCTCGAGGACAACACGGCGGCCCTCGCCGTGGCCATCGCACGCGAACTGGTGGTCGGTGAGCTGGACCGGGCGCCGGATACCGTGTTGGAGCTGGTGAGAGAGGCCGTGTCGTCGTTCGCCCTGGCCGAGCCCCTCCGAGTCCGGCTGCATCCGGCGGATCTCGCGCTCATCTCTGCCGGGGGGGGTGGGGCGGTTGCGGGATCCCGATCCGTCGCGTGGGAGCCGGATCCAGGACTTCCCCGAGGCGGCTGTCTCGTCGAGGGGCCCGGGAAGATCGTCGACGGGCGATTGGATCTGGCCCTGGAACGCATCT
>JAHEKL010000362.1 GCA_024638345.1 Gammaproteobacteria bacterium
TCGGGGACGTCGGAATCGAAGCCGACGCCGCTCACGCGGTCGCCTCGGTCGTGGAGAAGCACGGGCGGCTCGACATATTGGTCAACAATGCGGGCTTCGGCCTTTGGAAGCCGCTCGTCGAAATGGACCTGGCGGACCTGGAGAGCGTCTATCGGACCAACGTGTTCGGCGCGTTTCTCATGGGCCGCGAAGCGGCGCGGCAATTCATGACTCAGGGAAGCGGAGAGCTCATCAACATCTCCTCCACCTCGGGCCTCAAGGGTGGACGAGGCTCCACTGCCTACAGCTCGTCAAAGTTCGCACTCCGGGGCATGACCGAGTGCTGGCGCGACGAGCTCCGACGTCACGACATCCGTGTGATGCTGGTCAACCCGAGCGAGGTCCTCACGGGCTTCGCTTCGAAGGTCGGCTGGGATCAACAGGCGTCCCCGAAGAAGCTCCGAGGTCAGGAGATCGCGGACGCGATCGTCGGGGCGCTCAAGATCGACAACCGGGGTTTCATCCCGGAGTTCTCGGTGTTCGCGACGAACCCCTTCTGAACCTCAGAGGAGGCCATTAATGGAGTCGGATCAAGGGATCCCTCCCCGACGGTCCAAGACGGTCAGGGCGATTGTTCTAGGCTTTGCGGCCGCGCTGGCTCTGGCAGCGATCACCGGTGGCAGTATCTGGGCGCTGACGTGCCCGTGTGAAGGCACTCCCGGGTTTGTGCTGAGAGGAGACCTGACCGAAGACCCGGTCACGGATTGGACCTTCGCGAACGACGTTCCACTCTGTCAAATCCAGATCAGTGTCGGGTGGAGGCCCCACTCGGTGAACCTGAACTGCATGGCGTCGCCGGACGGAGACCTTTTCCTCAGCTGCTCGTCCGGGGAGAGCAAGTACTGGTGTCCGCGGGTGCAGCCCGACCATCTGAGCCGCCTTCGTCTCGAGGGAGTCGTCTACCCGGTCGTATTGAACCGAGTGACGGATCCAGCGACGCTGGATAAGGCGTGGACCGCGAGAGTGCAGAAGCTCCAGAAGCCGGAAGTCCAGAGCGTGCAGCCCGGTGGGGCCGCGCCGCCGCTGGACGCGGAACGTCCAGATACCTGGTGGACCTTCCAGGTCCGATCTGCCCTAGGCGCATGAGCAGTGCCTGGGGAGGCTCGGCCCCAGGTCATTACGGCTGCTCTGGTCGCGGGAGGCGGGCAGCTACCTGCTCAGGCCTCGGGTAGGGCCTCCACGAGTTCGACCATGCGATGCAGGTGATCCTCCGTCGGAAGCCGGCCGCGGCCTCCGGCGAGGTTGTCCACCATGTGCTCGGCATCTCCGGTTCCGGGTACGGCGACTGTCACCGCTGGTTGCGCGACTACGAACTTGAGCATGAACTGAGCCCAGGTTCTGGCGTCGAACTCGGCAGCCCATTCAGGGAGCGTTCGGTCTCCAATCCGCGCCCACATGCGGCTCCGCCCGAAGGGCAGGTAGACCATGACCGCAATCCCCCGGTCTAGCGCCAATGGGAAGATCGTTTCCTCGGCGACTCTGTTGTCGATCGCATAGTCGACACCGATGAAATCGATGGGGTAGTCGCGCATGACCCGAGCCAGGGCCGGGTACTGCCCCGCGCTCGTGGTCGTGATCCCTATGTGGCGTATCCGACCGGACGCCTTGTATTCCTGCAGGACCCCGAGCTGTGTAGGGGGATCGCCCATGTTGTGGACCTGGTTGAGGTCGATGACCGGAATCCTCAGGCGCTCGAACGACCGCTCGATCTGAGCCTTCACGTCGGCCGAATCGACCGAGCCACCGCCTCGTCCAGCCACGTTGACCTTCGTCGCCCAGAAGATGTCATCGGCGAATCCGTCCTCCTCGGCCCATTGGCCTGCGTACTCCTCCGATCCGCCGCCCCCGTAGCCGGCCGCGGTGTCGAACACTCTACCCGCGCCCTCGGCACCGTCCGACAAGGCTCGCAGGACGGCACGATGTCCCGCCAGCTCCTCGGCGCTCGCTCTGCTCGAGATCCACCTTCCCCCCAAGCCAATCACTGGAATCCGCTCACCGCTGGAAGGGATCGCCTTGAGGATCATTCCTTGGGCGTTGGTTCGCCGATCGCCTCCACTGAACGCAAGACCTTCCCTGGGGCGCAAGCCGCCGACGGTCAGCGCTACTCCTGCACCGGTGGTCATTCGAAGCCACTCACGTCGGGATACCATCCTGACCCTCCCTGATTGGAGCGATACTTACCCGCTCAGCTTGGTTCGCGACTGCCTCGACTACGGGTAGACGTCGCCCCGGATCTCTCGCATGTCCATGCGATTCACCTCGTCGATGATCTTGGCGAAGGCCTGCACGGTGTTCTGGAGCCCCGAAGCTGGTACCAACGCGGCCGAGTCCATCGAAGTGTGATAGAACGTATGGTCGATGATGTGGAGACTGGGAGCCACGCTCGGAAACGCCCCCAGCTCTCCCCCGGGGTTGTTCTCCGGCGAGGCGTAGGTGGCCACTCCAAAGTCCCGCCATGTCGCCTTGACCATCTCGCGGAAGGCGTCTGTGCCGCTCGTGAACCATCGTCGTGCACTGACCGTGTTC
>JAHEKL010000088.1:0-5421 GCA_024638345.1 Gammaproteobacteria bacterium
CGAGGCGACGACACGGGTGCTCGAGGCGAACGGATTCGAGGTGGTGCGGGTTGCCGGGCAGAGCTGCTGCGGGGCCCTACACGCCCATGCCGGACAACTCGATGCGTCGAGGCAAATGGCGCTTGCGAACATCCGCGCGTTTCGAGCGGCCGGACTCGACTTCGTGGTCGCGAACGCAGCCGGATGCGGGGCGACCATGCGGGAGTACCATCATCTCGTCCGGGGTCCGGTCGAAGAAGTCGATGAAGACGCCCGATGGTTCTCCGAGCGGGTTCGCGACGTCTCCGAGATCCTGGTGACGCCCGATGGACGCTTTCCGGTCAAGGGAGGGGCGCTTCCGATCAAGGTCGCGTATGATCCTCCCTGTCATCTGCTGCACGGCCAAAGAATCGCGTCCCCGCCCATCGAGCTGCTCCGAAGCATCTCCGAACTCGAGGTCGTCTCCGTGCCCAAGGGAGAAGAGTGCTGTGGGGGGGCGGGGATCTACGGAATCACCCACCCCGATCTCGGCGGCCAGATCGGGTCGGACAAAGTGGAGGCGGTGGTGAGCACGGAAGCGCAGGTCCTCGCTACCGGGAATCCGGGGTGTGCCATGCAGATCGGAGCCGGGCTGCTGCTTCGTGGATCCGACATACAGGTCGCACATCCCGTCGAGCTACTCGATGAGAGCTACCGCAGGGGGGGACTGTATGCACGGTGATGGCGAGTCGGGAGACAACGGGTGGGTGGAGATCGCTCTGGACCACCCGATATGGGAGCGCTTCTTCCTTCCCAGCGCGCTCGTGCTGATCGGGACGAAGGAGGGGGAGGGGTTCGATCTGGCACCGAAGCACATGGCGATGCCGATCGGATGGGAGAACTACTTCGGTTTCGTTTGCACGCCCCGACACAGCACCTACCACAATGCCAGACGGGAAGGAGGCTTCACCGTGAGCTTCCCAAGGCCCAGTCAGCTCGTCGTGACGAGCCTGGCGGCGCAACCGAGGGAGGCGACCGGGGAGACGCGAGGGATCGCGGCGCTTCCTACCGAGCCGGCCAAGCTTGTGGAGGGCGTGCTTCTTAGCGACGCCTACCTCCACCTCGAGTGCGAGCTAAATCGTGTAGTCGACGGCTTCGGGTCCAACAGTCTCCTGATCGGAAGCATTCTCAGGGCCGAGGCGCGCTCGGAGGTCCTTCGATCGTCCAAAGAGTACGATGCGGGCGTGATCGAGCGATCCCCGCTTCTCGTCTACCTCCATCCTGGAAGGTTCGGGGAGATCACCGAGTCGAAGGCTTTCCCCTTTCCCGCCGACTTTTCGAGGTGACGAGGTCGGGGTGATCGCCGGTCCGGCGCGAGACCGTGGATCGCGGGGCGAGGAGGAGGCCGTCCGTATTCTGGATGCGGTGCGGACGCGGAGGACCGAGTGGCTTTCGCTGCTGCGGGAGCTCGCGTCCATCGAATCCCCGACCACGGATCCCGCGTCTCAGCTTCCGGTCCAGGAGCTGCTCGCCGAGAGTCTGACGGAGCTGGGCCTAAGGGTCCGCAAGATCCCTGGGGCGAGCAGCGGCGGAATCATCGTCGGGGCTCCACGGCGCCCGCGGCGATCGCACTTCCAGCTGCTTCTTGGGCACACGGACACGGTCTGGCCTCTGGGAACGCTTCGGCAGATGCCGGTGGAGTTGGACGAGCCGATTCTGAGGGGCCCGGGGGTCTTCGACATGAAGGCGGGGCTCACACACGTGGTGCTGGCCCTGAGGGTTCTGCGTGCCCTGGATCTCCATCCCGAAGTCACTCCGGTCGTACTGTTCAACTCCGACGAGGAAACCGGGAGCCACGAATCCACCCGTCACATTCGTCGCTTGGGCCGACGGGCGTCCCGCGTCTTCGTGATGGAGCCGGCCCTGGGGATCGATGGAAGGCTCAAGACGGCGCGTAAGGGAATGGGGCGCTTCAGCGTCAGGGTCGTCGGGCGAAGCGCGCATTCAGGTCTGGATCCCGAGCGCGGGGCCAGTGCAATCCAAGAGCTCGCCCTGGTGGTTCAGAGCCTTCACGACCTGACCAATTTGGGGGAAGGCATCGTCGTGAACGTAGGCGAGATCCAGGGAGGCGTGCGTCCAAACGTGGTGGCACCGGAAGCCCGTGCCGAAGTGGACGTCCGCGTCCAATCGATGGAGCAGGGACGCCAGCTCGAGGAACGGATTCGAGCTCTCGAGGCGAGAGTTCCGGGCTGTACGCTGGAGATTACCGGGGGCATCGGTCGCCCCCCCCTGGAGAGAACGCGGCGAAACCAGCTTCTCTGGCGAGAGGCTCTGGGTCTGGGTAGTGCGATGGGCATCGAGCTGGAGCAAGGGCTGTCAGGCGGAGGGTCTGATGGCAACACGACGAGTGTGACAACGGCGACGCTGGATGGTCTGGGCGGCGTCGGCGACGGCGCCCACGCGGTGCACGAGCACGTGCATGTGGACCGTTCGCTGGAGCGTTGCGCGCTTCTAGCCTCGCTGCTGCTTCTTCCTCATCTCGGCGACGACCGCGCGCGAGACCGCGCGTCCGAGGCTGACGAGCACGCCGTCCGCGACGAGGGAGCATGAGATGAGAAATGCGAGCGAGAGAAGCTCGGCCGAGTCCCTCGAACGGTGGTTATGGACCTCGGTCACTCGGATCTGGGGGCGTGACGAGGCTTCTCGCCACGTCTTGGAGTCGCTTCCGAAGGAGCGATGGGGCGCCGGTGACTATGTCCTCGCCGAGGTGATCGAGGATCCGAGAGGCTGGGGCGTTGAGAATGCAGCGGGCCGCATTGTGGATCTCGTCGAAGGGGGCAAGCTGGTGGGTGCGTTGGGAGCCCGATTTGCGACACTCGAGGCCACAGGTTCTTGGAAGGACGTCCAAGAAGACGGAGAGATGGAGATCCTGACCGGAGGAGGGGTGCTCGGTCGACTGAGAACGATTTCCACCCTGATGCCAAAGCTCGTCTCGGTTCGTTATCTCGGGCACCTCGTCGACCGCGGGGAGAAGCAGACAATGCGCGGATGCCTTACGCCCGTGTCGGAGCCTCGCGTCTTCGATATCCCGGTGGTGCTGCTCACCGGAACCTCCATGTCGGCGGGAAAGACCACGGCGGCCCGGGTGATCATCCGACGGCTGAAGGGTATGGGCCTCTCGGTCCTGGGTGCGAAGCTCGCGGGAGCGGGCCGCTACCGGGATATCCTGGCGATGAGCGATGCGGGAGCGGATTGGATTCTGGATTTCGTGGATGGAGGACTCCCTTCCACCTACTGCGACACCGAAGACTACGAAGTGGCCCTGGGCGTGATGTTGGCGCGGATGGCGCAGGTGGCCGCCGACGTCGCGGTCGTCGAGATCGGAGCTTCGCCCCTCGAGCCCTATGGCGGGGAAGCTGCGATTGCTGCGATTCGCGACCGGATCGTGATGAACGTTCTGTGCGCCTCGGACCCGTACGCCGTGGCCGGAGCGTTGACGGCCTATGATCTGGTGCCCGATCTGGTCACAGGCACCACGTCGAACACCGAAGCCGGGGCGCAGCTCGTGAACCGGCTGACCGGCATCCGGGCTCTCGATCTGCGGAAGTCGGCGACCTTCGAAGAGCTGGATCGGATGCTCGTCGCGTGCATCCATCCGAAGCTTCCTGGGAACTCTCCTCGGTAGCGGCACGTTCGGGATGCAGGTCGGGTGGAATCAGGGAGGGACATGACAGAGACTGACAAGGACAAGCCGCGGCGGCTCGCGATCCTGGGCGCCGGACCGGTGGGCCTCGACGCGGCCCTGGCGGGACTCGATGCCGGCTACGAGGTCCATGTCTACGAGGCCGGAACGCAACCTGCCTCGAACGTGAGGGACTGGGGACACGTACGACTGTTCTCTCCGTGGTCGATGAACATCTCCCCACGCATGCGAGCTTGGTCGAGTCGCCTCGGACTCCCGCTGCAGATGGATCCGGACGCGTGTCCGACGGGGGATGAGCTTTGTGACCGCCTTCTGGACCCACTTTGGACGAAAGCAGTTACGACGTCACGTCTGCACCTGCGTACCCACGTGGTGGCGGTCGGTCGTCGAGGTGTGCTGAAGCACGAGGAGATCGGATCACCCGATCGGGGCCGGCGACCGTTCCGGATCCTGCTCCGCCATCGAGAGGGGCGAGAGTGGGTCGAAGAGGCCGACGTGGTTCTCGACTGCACCGGGAAGTACGGCAGCCCGAATCCCTTGGGGGACGGGGGTATACCGGCGGTGGGGGAAGCGGCCTTGGATGCGAGGATCCATCGCAGGATTCCAGACCTGGCCCACGCGGCGGAAGCCTGGAAAGGAAAGACGATCCTCTTGGCCGGATCCGGGCACTCCGCCCAGACTGCGGCACGAGAGCTCATCAAGTTGGTCTCGACCGGCACACGCGTGATCTGGGCACTCCGGAAGACACGGCCCGACTTCGGCGTCATTGCCGATGACCCCTTATCCGGGCGGCGCGAGCTGAGCTTGGCCGCGCAGTCGCTCGCCAGCGGGGGAACGACCGGAATGGAAGCGATTACGGGCGTCGTCGTCGACTCGCTCTCCATGGAGAACGGACGCATCGAGGTGTGGCTAGGACGTGACGACGGCGGAACGGAAACGGTGCGTGTCGACCAGGTCCTCGCCCTGACCGGAGGCGTGGGTGACCATTCGATCTATCGGCAGCTTCAAGTGCATGAGTGTTATGCGACCAGTGGACCCATGAAGCTGGCAGCCGCGCTTCTCGGATCGGACTCTGCGGACTGTCTCGACCAAGACAGCCATGGGGTAGAGGCGCTCAGGAGTCCTGAGCCCGACTTCTTCATGTTGGGCGACAAGTCTTACGGCCGAAACAACACCTTTCTGCTGCGTATCGGGTGGCAACAGGTGAGCGAGGTGTTCGGCGAGCTCTCGACAGCCCCGTGAAGATCCTGGGATCGGAGCTGATCGAGATCCGTCTTCCCCTCAAGGAGCCCTTCACGACAAGCTTGGGCGCCCGCTTTGATCGACGCGTGCTCCTCTTGAGGATAGAGGGACCGGAAGGTCACGAGGGTTGGGGCGAATGCGTGGCCGGCGAAGAGCCCTCGTACGCGTACGAGACCACGGAAACAGCGTGGTACGTGCTTACGACGTTTCTCCTTCCCCACTTGGTGGGTCACGACGTGCAAGCTCCGGAGGATCTCTGGTCGGCCACTCCCCTCGTCCGCGGCCATCCTGCCGCGAGAGCCACCGCCGAGACAGCGATGTGGGACCTTCAGGCGAAAGAGATCGGTGTCCCCGTGTGGGATCTCCTGGGTGGCGTGGGTGGGGCCGTCGAGGTCGGCATCAGCATAGGCCTTCAGCCGAGTGTGGAGGATCTACTCCGAAAGGTGGAGGAGTCTCAGGCAGTCGGATACGCCCGGGTGAAGCTCAAGATTGCCCCCGGACTCGACGTAGAGGTGGTT
>JAHEKL010000088.1:5431-10079 GCA_024638345.1 Gammaproteobacteria bacterium
CTTGCGGACGCCGGCCGTCTGAAGGAGTTGGACGCATTCGATCTGCTCATGATCGAACAGCCTCTCGGGGTCGAGGATCTCGTCGATCACGCACGGTTGGCCGAGAGGCTGAACACGCCCATTTGCCTGGACGAGTCGCTTCGGTCGATCGGAGCGGTCCGCTCCGCTCTGGAGCTGGAAGCCTGCAGCATCGTCAGCGTCAAACTCGGGTTGGTCGGAGGGTTGTCCGCCGCCCGTGGCATCCACGACGTGTGTCGGGCCAGAGGGGTTCCCGCCTGGTGTGGCGGAATGCTGGAGTCCGGAGTGGGTCGCGCCCACAATCTCGCGCTGGCAACCCTCCCGGGATTCACGCTCCCCGGCGACATTTCGGAATCGGGACGATACTGGGACCGGGACATCGTCACGCCCGAGTTCTCCATTGAGAGAGGTAGGATGGCGGTGCCGGAGGCTCCCGGGATCGGTGTGGATCCGAATCGGGAGATGATTCGAGATCTGGCCGTCCGGTCCGCATCCTTCGGCCGTCTCGATCGGCCGGTCATTAGGGGTGCAACTCATGGCTCCCAGTCGAATTCGGGCGTACGCGCCTGAAATCGAACTACCGGTAGCGCCAGAGCCCTCACGAACAGCCGCCGGACCCCCCTGCCCAAGGCACCTCCGACGGCTTCGTCGCCTCCGACGGCCGGAGCGAGCTCTCCCCTCAGCCAGCGCCGAAGCTCCTCCAGGTCCGACAGCGAGAGGGTCTCGATGAGGATTCACCCGAGGTAGTAGTACGTTCCAGGCTCCGTGGGGCTCAGCTCGGACCGGACTTCGGACCGGAGCAACTCGGTGGCCGCTTCCGGCGAGGTCGCCAGCCCGACGGGGGTGTCTTCGGTCTCCACGCGATAGGTCCCGCTGAGGGGCTCGTACCAAACCGTCGCGCGCCAGTCCTCGCGCCCCTCCTGTGAATCGAAGAACCGGTCTCTCCACAGCTCCGTCCGAACCTCGATCCGGATCGGAAGTCCGGACTCCAGCGACTGGCGGATTCGGCCTGCGGCGAGGATCTCTCCCAGCTCGAGCCCGACCCTTCCTTCCGTCTCGTCCAGAAGAAGACGCAGAGGTTCTTCGTCCTGCGCGTAGGCGAACGAAGGCGCCAGGAGTGCGATGGCCAGGAGCGTTGCCGGCCATGTGCGGGGCGGTGTCGTGCGACTCACTTCCGCGTCTCTCGTCAGAAGCGCTGTTGAAGCCGCACGAAGAAGTTGAAGTCTCGATCCTGCCGGTTCAGGGGATACGACCAGTAGAGCCCCAGTGGCCCGAGGAAGAGGCCCACGCCTACGTCGGCTCGGGTCGGGCTGTCGCTCCGCGCGATGCCGCTGCCCAAGTCCCCGAAGGCCCATCCCTGTCCCGCGTCCAGGAATACCGACCACACCGGTCGTATGTCGAAGAGTGCGGCCAACTCAGCGTCCTCCCAGTCGTCGGGCAGGGGGTTTGATGCAAAGGGTAGCGCCCCCTGGAACTCTGCCTGGAACAGGACGACCCGATCACAACCATATGCCGCGAAGACGGGCTCAATGACGCGGCTGTCGTTCCCCTCTCCGGTGCGGGCCAGCCGGGTACTCGAACGGGCGCCACAATCGATGGAGAAGCGCGGATGACCCGGAAGGCTTCCTTCTCCGCCCAACGACAGCTGCACCTGAGGGGGTAGCGGGGTGCGATTCAGGCTCCCCGCCCCCAGAGCTCGCAGGCTCAGCCGTGAGGTCGGACCGACTCGAGCATACCTCCGGACATCGATGGCGCCGATCGTGAACTGCGAGAGTTCCTCGGGCTCATCGAACGGGTCGACGGTAGGATCTCCGTCTCCCGGTAGCGAGGGGGGAAGGCGCAGCGAGCCCCCGACCTGGCGCTGGCCGCTCAGGTCGACTAGCCAACCGTCCGCCGGGAACGTGGGATCATCCCTGGAATCCCATCGAACCTCGCCCTCGACGCTCTGGATTCGACCCTCCGCGATCAGGGGCAGGGGTCTCCAGGCGTCGTCCTGGTCCCGGACGGTCCATGGATTGCGGAGCGGCGCTGTCTGATGATCCTCGTCACGGTACGTCACGACCAAGTCGATCGGGGGGCGGCCTGGCCGGAAGGTGGCGAAGACACTCCACCCGTGCCGCCGGAAGTAGTCACGGAGGTCCTCACGGAACAGGAAGGTGCCGAGCGACGACTCCAACCCGGACAGCCCCCGGTCTTCGATCGATACGAACTCCTCGTGCGCTGTGGCTCCCACGGCAGCGGTTCCTCGACCGCCCACGGCTTGGGTCAGACGAAAGGCGTGTCCGAGCTCGTCCGTATCCAAGCTGAAGCCGGAAACCGAGCGCCAGATTCCGAGCGCCTCGAGGGTCAGGGGATTTACGCCCTGAGTCTGCACGATTCCCCCGAAGCGGACGGGCAACCCCTCCACGCGGTTGTAGGTTGGTCCCGCGCGTATCGCGAGGCGGGCGAGTCCGAATCCGAGATCCGAGGTGAGTAGTCCCGGTCCCAGCACGTCGCTGTCGACGGCCTCGACCCGGCCGTCGGTGACTCGATACCGGAGCGGAGCCGAGTACACTGTGACTTCGCCGCCCAGATCAGAATCTTCCTCGCCCTGGGTGAAGCCACCGATGACCACCACCGAGCCGCTGATCTGGCTTCCGGAGAGGAGCGACAGGTCGCCGTTGACGACCAGCACGCCGCCCGTCACCTGACCCCCGAGCTCCAGGGATCCCCCGAGCACGGCAAGATCTCCTTCGACCACGGTTCCCGAGGGTATCCTGGCACTCCCGGTGAGCCTCAACACCTCGGTTGAATTGAGAAGATCCAGCGCCGCCGACTGCGCCGACAGGGGGAGGGGACCGCTCACTACCGGGGTCTGTCCGGCGACTGGCGAGGAGAGCGACACAAGACCGGTGAGCAGGACGACGATCGAGACGGTCGCACGGCGAGATGGCACGTGGGCCTCCAGCGCTGTTCGGGGGTCGACCCCGGAGGTGAACGAAAGGCCTGTGGCGAAGGTGGGAGCTCAGTCGCTCTCCCGGAGGCCGAGGCGTTTGACTCGGCGGTAGAGATTCGCGCGGTCGGTCCGAAGCTTGCGCGCTGCTTCGGTCATGTTGCCGCCCGACGCTCTCAGGGCTCCTTGGATCAACTCCGACTCGAAGTAGTCCAGCCGCTCCGAGAGCGTTCGGGAATCCCCGTCGACGAATGCGGGAACCGACCCCGGACGGGTCGGTGCGTTCATGAATTCGAAGACCCCTTCCGGCCCGATGCGAACACCAGGCTGAAGGATTGCCAGCCGCTCCAGAAGGTTCAGAAGCTCTCGCACGTTTCCAGGCCAATGGTGCCGGGACAACGCTTCCATGGCTCCCTCGGTCAGATCGGGTGGCATCAGGCCCTGTTGGCTTCGCAGACGGTGCCCGAGGTGCTCGACGAGCGTCGGCAGGTCCTCGATCCGCTCACGAAGCGGGGGCATTCGAAGGGGTACGACCTCGAGCCGGAACAGGAGATCCTCTCTGAAGCGGCCACCCGACACATCATCCCGCAGGTTCCGGTTCGTCGCCGCCAGCACCCGCACGTCGACCTCGATCTGGCTCCCTCCGCCCACCCTCTGGATGGTTCCGCTCTCCAGGGCCCGAAGGAGCTTGCTTTGCGCCTCCGTTCCCAGGTCCCCGACCTCGTCCAGGAACAGGGTGCCACGATTCGCCAGCTCGAAGCGACCGCGGCGTCGGCTATCTGCTCCGGTGAACGCTCCCTTCTCATGACCGAACATCTCGCTTTCGACGAGCTCGCGAGGAATCGCGGCGCTGTTGACCCGAACGAACGGACCACCTCTTCGTGGCGAAAGAGCGTGGATTGCCGAGGCCGCGAGCTCCTTGCCGGTTCCGCTCTCCCCGACGATGAGGACGCGTGCCTCGGTAGGCGCCACTTTGCGAATGGTTTCGCGGACACGCTCCATGCTCCGACTTTCCCCGATCAGCAGTCGGCCCGGGTCCGCCTCTTCCTGCAGTGCTCTGGACAGCTCGCGCGCGCGACTGACCTCGAGCGCGGCCCGCAACGTGACCAGAACGGCCTCCGACTTGAGCGGCTTTTCGAGGAAATGGAAGGCTCCCTCGCGGGTGGCCCGAGCCGCATCCGAAAGCGTCGCCTCCCCGCTCATCATGATCACCGGCGCACCCGCCATCTGCTTCTGGAAGGCTGGAAGGCTTTCGAGTCCGGATGCCCCCGGGAGCGCGAGGTCCAAGAGGATTGTCTCCGGACGATGCTCATCGAGAAGGCTGAGCCCCTCCTCCGCGCTTCCCGCCTCGACGACCGAGTAGCCCTCGTCCTCCAGAAGGGCACGGAGCATCCGTCGAAGATTGGCCTCGTCGTCGACGATGAGGACCTTCATGGGGTGGAAACCTGGGGATCCGATCGTGTGGGACCGGTCTCCAACTGCGAATCGCCGTGCCCTTCGGAGGGGTCTTCAAAGGTGGCGTCATGGTCGGCGGGGGGAACTTCGATCGAAGGAAGCCGAATGACGAACTCCGCCCCTCCCCCCTCTCGGTTGGAGGCCTGGACCTCACCTCCATGCGCACGCACCACCTGGCGAACCATCGCCAAACCGAGGCCCGTCCCCTTTCTCTTCATGGTGAATTCGGGCTCCCAGATCCGC
>JAHEKL010000363.1:0-1726 GCA_024638345.1 Gammaproteobacteria bacterium
TCAACCTCTTAGAGGAGCTCCTGGAAGCAGGCATCACGGCCAGCATCCAGACAGACATGTGCAACCAGCACTTCAAAGACTTCCGCGAGTACGGTGCGTTCCTCGCGCGGCACGGCCTCACGGACGAACAGGCGCTCCAGATCATGACGATCAACGGAGCCAAGGCGATGATGCTCGAGGACCGGGTGGGCAGCATCGAAGTGGGAAAGGACGCCGATCTCGTGCTGTTGGACGGGCACTTCCTGGACCTGACCGCGGACCGAGTCGAGCGTGTATTCATAGATGGCGAGCTGGAGTACGAGCGGGGCGTTGCTCCGCAGCCGGACCGGCCCCGTGAGGTCGGTCCGTTCGGACCGCTTCGGAACGCAATCGGACCGGACGACGAGACATTCGCCATCACTGGCGCCCACGTATTCACGGTCAGTGACGGGGCGATCGAGAACGCCACGATCGTGGTGGAGGACGGCAGGTTCACGCGGGTTGAGGCGGGCGGGGCGGTCCCCGCCGGATTCCCGGTCATGGAGGCGGGGGGCCGGGTCGTCATGCCTGGGACGATCATCGCGCGCGCGTTCGCGAACGACTGGATCGGCGACCTCAAGTGGCAGGTGCAGAACGACGAGATCACCGAGCCCATCGTTCCGGAAATGAACGCCCTCTATGCGGTGGACCCCTGGTTCCCTTCGTACCGGGTGAACACCACCGTTGGTGTCACGGCCATCAACGTGACGCCGGGGACGCTGAATCTCGTCGGCGGCAACGGCGTGGTGGTCAAGACGCCGGGTCTGGACTTCGAGGAGATGGTGAGACGGGAACCGAGCAGTATGGTCATGTCGCTGACCTCTGGGACGACCCGTCATTGGGCGGGTGAGTCGCGCATTCCCGTGACGCTGGCAAGCGCTTCGGCAATGATCCGGGGAGCGCTGGACGCGGCCAAGGCCTACTCCACGGGGGGGCCAGATCTCGAGCACGATCAGCGCCACGAAGCACTTCTCCCTCTGCTACGCAGGGAGGTACCGGCGTTGATCCACGCGGATCGTGTAGCAGAAATCCGTGAAGCGATGAGCATAGCGGAGGACTATGGTCTCCGTCTCGTCGTCACCGGGGGAGTGGAGGCGTATCAACTGGCCGACGAGCTCGCGGCAGCCGATGTGGGGGTCATTCTCGGCAACTCGGGCAGCTTCGCCTCGGACATCCGGGGAGGAGGCGACGGGTGGAGCGTCGAGGGCCCGGCCATCCTCAGCCGCGCAGGCGTCAGGGTAGCGTTCTTCGGTCCGGGTGCGTCCCGACGTGCTTCACCGATCGGCCGTCTGGGGGGCGAGCCGATACTGAACTCTGCCTGGGCGTTCCGGAACGGCGTGCCGGAGATCGAAGCGCTGAGGATGGCGACGCTCAACGCGGCCGAGATGCTGGATGTGGGCGACCGGATCGGCAGCATCGAGGTGTGGAAAGACGCTGATTTCGTGGTCTTGGAGGGTCACCCGTTCGACTACCGTGTCCTGCCGAAGTACGTGTTCGTCGACGGGAAGCTGGAAGCGGAACGACGCTAGCTCGCATTGGGTGGCCTTACGGGCAGAAGCCCGGGGGGAATGCCGGTAGGCCGGGAGCAGATCCCGCAGCTCCCCGCCGCCCGGTTGCTCTTTCGGAAACCTGACGATGCGACTCTTCGGTATCGAGCTCACGCTCCTGTCGATCGCGATCGCTCCGATCTTGGTCGGGATCGGCGTCG
>JAHEKL010000363.1:1778-2545 GCA_024638345.1 Gammaproteobacteria bacterium
CAGCCATCACAATGACAACCCTGACAACGGTGGGCGCATTCGCTGCACTCGGCCTGGCCACGTTCACGGGGATTCGCGAGTTGGGATTGGTCGGCGCAGTCGGGCTACTCACGTGTCTGTTGGCGTCCGTCCACCTGATCCCTTTGGGGTGGCGGATCCTCGAGCCCACCCTGAGCTCCGAATAGGCGCTGGCGATCGATCAGTAGTGGTGCCCCAAGCTCAACGAGACCATGGCGGGACTACGTGATTCATGCGGGCATAGGCGATCGACTGGCCCAAGTGCTCATTCATATGCGTGACCAGCTGTAGGAGCACCGCCCACCGGCCTACGTCGCGCCCATAGAGGTTCGTTCCGGCACCCAGGTCGTCAGAGCTCATGCTGGACGCCACGCGCTTCACGTGTTCCATCGAAGCAGTAAGGATCTCCACCACCTGGGCTTTGTCGGTCACCTCCGTCTCCCAGCGCTCGTATTCCTGCCGGCCCATCGGCGAGCTGATTCCCAGGTTGAGATCCGGATACATGTAGTTGTAGCGCGCGATGTGCATGTAGACCCTCGCGACCGACGCCACACCTTCCATCGGGCTCCAGCCGTACGTCTCGGCGGGCATGGCTTCAGCAAGCGCCACGAGCTTTGACGCCGATGCTCCAAACTGCCCCGTGAACTCCTCGAGGAAGTTCGGCGGTGTGCTTTGAGCCGACGTTGAAGTCGCCAACAGGCCCAGGGCTAATGCAGTGACAGGAATCGAGTATGTGATACGCATGAAAT
>JAHEKL010000364.1 GCA_024638345.1 Gammaproteobacteria bacterium
GAAGGCATCGAGATCGATTACGTGACCACCATGATGGGCTCGGGGTTCACCTTCAGTAACCCCGCCGCCACGGGTGGCTGCGGGTGTGGTAGCTCGTTCACGGTTTGACCCCAAGGCCGCTCGGCTCGAATCCATACCAGCTGCTGGAGGTTCACCGCTTCGCCGGAGGACCTCTGGCTGAGAACGGCTACCTCCTACGGTGCAGGAGCACGGATCGCGCGGTGGTCGTGGACCCGGGTGCGTCCGCTCCGGCCATGGTCCAGCGCCTGAAGAGCTCGGGCTGGGACCTGGACGCGATCTACCTCACCCACTCGCACCTGGATCACATCGAGGGTATCCCGGCGATCCGGCGTTTCGCGGACGTGCCCATCTACCTGCATCCCGCCGACCGACCGATCTACGATCTTGCGGAAGAGACCGCGACCCTCTTCGGGATGCGCCTGGATGAGCCGCTCCCGCCACCCGACCGACCCATCGTGCCGGGGCAGCCCCTTCCGGTCGGTGATCAGGAGCTGGAGGTTCGGTTCACACCGGGTCACGCGCCGGGTCACGTCATCCTCTACTCTTCCGACGCGGGCGCAGCGCTCGTCGGGGACGTGATCTTCAAGGCGTCGATCGGCCGGACCGACCTTCCAGGTGGCGACTTCCAGGAGTTGATGGCGTCGATTCGCAGCGAGGTCCTGACCCTCCCGGACGACACCCGCCTCCTCCCGGGGCACGGCGAAGAGACGACGGTCCGGGACGAGCGCCTCGGGAATCCGTTCCTCATCTCGCAGGCTCCGGGTCGGTTCGCATGACCCTGAGGGCTGCGGTGTTCGCATCCGGACGGGGGTCCAACTTCCAGGTGTTGGTCGAGCATGCTTCCGCGACATGGGAGGTGGTGCTCCTCGTTACGGACCGAGCAGACGCCTACGCCCTCGAGCGAGCTCGCTCGCTCGAGGTGGAACGTGCCGTGGTGCTGCCCGATCCGGATCCCGAGGTCTTCGGTGAAAGACTTCTGGAGGCTCTCGAGAGATCCGACATCGACATGGTGCTCAACGCGGGCTACCTGAAGCTCATTCCGCCCTCGGTCGTCAAGCGCTTCAGTGGTCGCATGTTGAATCTACATCCGGCGCTCCTTCCGTCTTTCGGCGGAAAGGGCATGTACGGCAGCCGTGTGCACGCGGCGGTCTTGGAGGCGGGGGTACGTCTCACGGGCGTAACCGTCCACTTCGTGAACGAGGAGTACGATCGAGGTCGGATCCTGGCGCAGTGGCCCGTTCCAGTGTTGCCCGGGGATACTCCGGAATCGCTCGCCACGCGGATCCACGAGGTCGAGCATCGACTCTACCCGGCCGCGGCGGATCGGCTGGCCCGCGCCATCCTCGAGGGGTCCGATCCCCTTCCGATCCCGGACTCGAGCGATCCGTTCGATATCGAGCTCCATCTCTCGAAACACGCTGAAGGCTATTCGGAATCGCAACCATGAAAGGCAGTCGACGCGCGCTTCTATCGGTGTCGGACAAGACAGGGATCCAGGAGTTGGGCCGCGCCCTCTCGGATCGAGGCTTCGAGCTCCTCTCCACCGGGGGCACCGCTCGGGAGCTTCGTGGGGCGGGGCTCGAAGTCACGGACGTGGCCGAGGTCACGGGTCACCCGGAGATCATGGAGGGCCGAGTCAAGACACTCCACCCCGCCATTCACGGGCCGCTACTCGCGCGCCGGGATGTAGCCGGTGACATGGCGGCGCTCGAAGAGCACGGGTACGCGCCGATCGACGTGGTCGCAGTGAACCTCTACCCGTTCAAAGAGACGATCGCCGAGGGTGACGTCTCCGTGTCGGACGCGATGAAGCAGGTGGACATCGGGGGTCCGACCATGATTCGCGCAGCCGCCAAGAACCACGCGCACGTCTGGGTGATCGTGGATCCCGTGGACTACGCACGGGTCGTGGGGGCGCTCGACGGAAACGGGGATGGTGCGGCGCTCAGGAGGGAGCTGGCGGGAAAGGTTTTCGCCCACATCTCGGCCTACGACGCTGCGGTCGCCGGCTTCCTGGCCGGCGGTTCGGGACGGCCGACGGGCGATGAGGTCCTCGCCTCGGCGGATGGAGGGGTCCCCGGAGAGTCCATTGCCGAGGCCGTGCCCGTCGACCCGATGCCCGAAAGGATCACTTCCGTTTTCGCAAAGGTTTCTGGATTGCGGTACGGAGAGAATCCGGATCAGTCGGCCGCGTTCTACGCCACCGGCAGCGCAGGGCTTCGGGGGATCGCCTCCCTCGAGCAGCATCACGGCAAGGATCTGTCCTACAACAACCTGCTCGATCTGGACGGGGCGCTCCTCTCCCTCTCTCCGTTCGCCCTGTCGCCCCATCCGGCAGTGTGCATCGTCAAGCATACCACGCCTTGCGGACTGGCCATCGGGGACTCGGTCGAGTCCGCTTTCCTGAGAGCCCTCGCCACGGATCCCATGAGTGCGTTCGGGTCCGTCATCGCGATCAATCGGGAGATTGACGAGCAGGCCGCCACCGCGCTGGGAGAGCTGTTCGTCGAGTGCGTCGTGGCG
>JAHEKL010000365.1 GCA_024638345.1 Gammaproteobacteria bacterium
GGAGGGGGGAGTCCGGCGGAGCCGGGAGGGGGGCGTTTTTTCGTCATGCGGGGGCGCCCCCTCTGGCCCTGCGGGCCACCTCCCCCTCCGGAGGAGGAAACGGGAGATCACTCATTTCGTGGCGGCTGGCGAGCACACATCCCTTCCAACCGCTCGACCGGTGACCAAGGGGGCGTCAGCGTTCGAGCGTCATCCAGTCGTTCTCGAATATCGTGCCGTTGGAAGCAGGTGGCTTGGGTGCCTGCGCTTCTATCCAGCGCACCGGGACCTCTCCATCATTGGTGAACCCGTGCGACGTGTTGACTCCGGCAAAGACGAGGTCGCCCTTCTTGACCGAGCACGGTTCCCCCCCGACCAGTCCTTCCGCCGCTCCCGCCACGAAGTAGTAGATCTCCTCGAACGGATGGAAGTGCTCCTTCGCCGACAGACCGGCGACGGTACTGGGGATGAACTCGACGACAAAGAGGGTGTGATGCTGGGCACCAAGCAGCTCGTCCACCATCATCCGTATGGATACGTTGCGAATGTTGTAGCCGTGGTAGCCGGGCATGGAGATCGGCCCGGGCGGGGGAAGCTGTGAGTCGTCGAAATGCCCCACGAATCGCTGGCCGACCGACTCGATTTCGATCGGCGCGCCGGTCGTTGGAGGGGCGAGATCGGGACTCGGGTAGGTGCCGTGCCCGTCGCCGATGGGCCGCGGCTGTGGCGACCGGACCCTCAGCCACCGCAGCGGCGCATCGAACGGGTTGTACCACGCATGCGGATAGCTCAGCGGGGCGAAGCCGAAGTCGCCGGGGCGGAGCTCGTAGCTCAGGTCTCCGATAGTGATGAATCCGCGACCTTCCAGGATGAAGAAAGACTCTTCGAACGGATGGATGTGGCCACCGATGCTGCCATCCGGGGCAAGCGTGGCCACCGCCGCCTCGAGGTGGATCGCTCCCTGATCCCGCCCGGCGTATACCGCCACTTCGAGGCCGTCGCTGATTCCGTCCTCGATTCGACGAAGAGTCGTCTCCTCTGGCCGGACGATCGCGTAGGAGGACCCCGCAGCCGTCTGTCGTTGCATATCTTCTCCACTCGATCGAGACGCCGATACAAGTATCATCGTCGGCACTCTGCCAGTGGGACCGATGATCGAACACTATGTCTTATTCAAGGCACATCCGGGACGCGAGGAGGACCTCGATGCAGCCCTCGCCGAGTTCGAACACGGCATGCAAGCGGAGACGTGGCTAATCGAGCTCACCTACGGTCCCAACATCAACAGCCGCTCGCTTGATCTCGGCTGGACCCACGGCATGCTGAGCCGTCTGCCCGACTATGAGACCTTTCAAGACGAGTACTGGAAGCACGATGCCCATGTGCGTTTCCTGGACCGGCTCGACGACATCTGCGAGACTCGATTCGCCCTCGACTACGAGGTGTCCTGAGGCGAGGAGTCCATTCGCATGACCACCGAAAAGCCGCTCCGACACGTTGTTCATCGAATCGCGGACGCCCGTTACATCCAGCCGGACGTCTTCCGGGAGCGCAGTTCCGGCTTCACCCGCTGGTCGGCGATTGACCACCAGACCCCGGGAGCGGTCCACACCGGCTTCGGGGTGTGTGTGCTCGAGCCGGGAGGCTCAGTCGATGCCCATCTGCATTCCTTCGAGGAGGCCGTACACATCCTGGAGGGTGAAGTTGTGTGCCACACCCAGGAGGGTTCGGTTCTTCTTGGCGAGGGGGACTACGGGGTCATTCCCGTGGCGGTAACGCACTCGTGGAGCAACGCCGGAGACACAGCTGCCCGATGGGCGGTGATGACTGCTCCCCAGCCCCAGCCGGGGTTTTCCGGCGACACGTTCTTTGTCGATCCGCTCCCCCCGGCGGCTCCGCAGCCCGTGGACGCGCGCGATCCCCGCTGGCGGTCGTTCGGCCACGTCTCACCGGAGAACATGGATCCGGAGATGCAAAGCCAGGAGATGCTTGCGGTTTCGGCGAGTATGCGAACCGCGTTGCTCGTCTACAGCGGCATCTCCGTGAAGATGATGGTCGACTCCGATCTCGGAGCCCAGCTCCAGACGATGTTCATGGTCCAATACGAGGAGCGCGGGGTGGCGGGCGCCCACGACCATCCGCTCGAAGAGACGTACATGATTCTGGAGGGCCGGACCGATGCCAAGTTCGACGGCGTTCCCTACCGGCTGGAGGTCGGTGACATCGCCTTTGCCGGCGTCGGCTGCGTGCACGAGTTCTCGAATCCGGGACCCGGGATCGTCCGTTGGCTCGAGACCCAGGCACCCCAACCGCCCGCCCGCCACTCGTATCGCTTTGCGCGCGATTGGACGTATTTGCAGGACGCCCTCGGTTGAGGCAGTCACATCCCAAAATACGCCTTCTGGAGGCTCTCGTCGTTTAGGAGCTCCGCCGCATTGCCCTCGCGGGCGATGCGGCCGTTCTCGAGGACGTAGGCGCGGGAAGCCAATTCCAATGCCTCAACTACGTTCTGCTCGACGATCAACACGGACGTCCCGGCCTGGTTGATTTCACGGA
>JAHEKL010000366.1 GCA_024638345.1 Gammaproteobacteria bacterium
CAAGCGATCTCCTTCTCCACGAGGTTGCGAATCGCCTCGATGTACTTCGCCTCGGGGTCGCCCGTCGGGGGCACCTTGCGAATCATGTACTGCTGGTTGACCGAGTCGAATCCGACGAACAGGCCGGCGCACCCGGAGTCCCTGGCAAGTCCGAGCACCTCGTCGTCGAGTGCGATGTGCCATGTCGACTCGCCGACCCACTCTCGCTTCAGAGGAGCCAGCGCTCGGAACAGGCGCTTCGCAAAGTCTCGGTTCGCGTACAGGTTGTCGTCGATGAAAAGGATCGGATCCTGGGGTAGAGTGCGGATCTCCTCGATGATGCGATCGATACTTCGGAAGCGTGGCTTCTGATCGCTGCACGCGGCCAGCGAACAGAATTCGCAGTCGAACGGGCACCCCTTGCTGGCCTGAACCACGGTGGGCGTGTGAGTGTCGAGGTGCATCAAATCACGCCTCGGCAATGGTGAAGCGTCGAGGCCGGCGACACCGTTGGCCTCGTAGGTGGGGGCGATCCTCCCCTGACGGACGTCCTGGATGAGTCGCGGCCAAGTGAGCTCCGCCTCCCCGCAGACAATCGCGTCGGCGTGCTCGGCTGCTTCTTCGGGGTTGAGCGTCACGTGTACACCGCCTAGCACGACGGGCACGCCCATTCCTCTGAACCGGGCCGATAGCTCGTAGGCCCGGGGCGCCGTGGGGGCTTGGACAGCAATCCCCACCACGTCCGGCACGAACCCGTCGTCGATGTCCTCAAGCGACTCGTCGACGACCTTGAGCTCTACGTCCGGAGGAGTCAGGGCCGCGACAGTGTAGAGCCCCAACCCAGGATACCCGATTCCACGCCGAGCCTTCTTCCGGGACCGGGCGCTTAGAGCGTGGGCCGTGTTGACCGGATCGATCAGCAGGACTCGCACGTCCCTAACCTCTCTCATAGATTAATTCCGCGCCAGGAAGGGCTCGATCGACGGTGTCGCCATGCCCCTTCTTGCATGGTAGATAGTGCTCCAGCACCTCGGCAGGGGCAAGGAATCCTCCCCCTGCCGGACCCGGTGAAGCGATGGGTCCGTCGAAGCTCCCACTACATCCGGGTTCTCAATGCCCGCTCCCGACATGACATCGAATGCAGGGCTGGTGGAGACAGCCTGATGCCGAAACAACGCCACAGACTCACGTACGCGAACTGCTGGGAGGACGCCGACCTGCTGGTCTCTCGCCTCGGGGATATCAGGGGCGAGAAGGCACTGTCCATCTGTTCGGGCGGAGAGAACAGTCTGTCTCTACTGTGTGGGGAGCCCGCGCTGCTCGTGGTCGTTGACAAGAACCCGATGCAGTTGGCGCTGTTCGAGTTGAAGGTGGCCGCGTTGAAGTCGCTGGAGAGAGAGGAGTTCTTGGGATTCCTGGGGTACTGGGAGTCAGCGGATCGGTGGAGAGTCTACGAACTTCTCAGAGGTGATCTCGGGCCTTCCGCCCGAGCCTACTGGGATAGACAGCGTGTGCCTCTCGAGAGTGGAGTCATCCACACCGGTCGCGTTGCTCGCACTCTCCGCCTGCTCGCCAGGTTCGTCTTCCCGCTGGTGCACAGCAGGGACTGCTCACGGGAGCTGATGTCCCGGAAGAGCGCCGATGAGCAGGCTCATTTCTTCCGAACTGTCTGGGACAATCGGCGCTGGCGAGCGATGGTGAGAGCTCTGTTCGGAAAGCCGGCGATCTTTCTGATCTCTCCCGAGCGTGACTTCTTCGAGTTTCACAGCGGAAGCGGGGTGGCGGATTTCCTGCTCGAGAAGAGCCGGAGGCACCTGTCTTCCGTTGCGGCCCAGGAAAACCACATCCTGCACTACTTGCTGTTCGGAAACTTCGGGCAGCACCTGCCCCACTTCGCGCGCGAAGAGAACTACGACGCCATCAAAGCACGTTTGGAGGTCGTGGTGACTCATGAGGGGATGGTGGAGACGGCTTTTCCGACGTTCGGCAGATTCGATGCCTTCAACCTCTCCAACATCTTCGAGTACAAGACTCCCGAGACGTTCGAAGCCTTGGCCGGATCCATGGCTGCTGGAGCGAAGCTGGGCGCGCGGTTCGCGTATTGGAATGTCCTGGTTGCGAGGTCGCTGTCAGCCGTACAACCCAGCGCCTTCAGAAACCGCCTCGACACCGACCGCGATCGCTCCGTTCCGGACAAGGGATGGCACTATTCCCGGTTCCTGCTCGACGAGCGGGTGGATCTCTGACGACCCCCGCCTTGGCCCGGAGGCGGCGATCGAGATGCTGCGGTGATACTGGGCGCCCACCGGCCGCCCCACCCCGGACCACTACATGACGATGGGGCCGATGCGCCGCCGGATCTGGTAACGATAGAAGAGATTCAACACGAGATAGAAGAAGTAGCGGCCCGGGTCCCTGAGGAAGTGCTTCTGGAAGACCGTTCTCCCCAGGACTCTGCGGATAGTATAGAGCCGGTCGTAGATCTCCCAGTAGATCGCTCCGAGCTCCTCTGTGGTCATGTGGGGATGAGTCATCGAGGGCTTCGATGGGGTCA
>JAHEKL010000089.1 GCA_024638345.1 Gammaproteobacteria bacterium
CCGGCGGATGTTCATCGAAGTGAGCTCGTCGTCGGGCAGTCGAAGGTCGATCGTGTCGCCCTGGAAGACGGTGCTTCCGGACTCCACCCGCGCGTTTCCGCGAAGGGTGAGGCTTCCGAGCATACGATCGAAGGAGAGCGAGCGGGTGGTGGCATGAAGAGAGTCACGATCCACTTCCACCTCGTCGTTCGCATAGAAGAAGCGATCCCCCTCGAATCGAAGATTGAGTCCGGTCACCTGATAGGGCGTCGGGCTGGTGTCGGCCGAGTCGTCGGGTTGAATGAGGGCGAATGCCGGACGCCCGAACACGATGATCCGATCATCTACTCCCTCCTGGGGCGCTCGATACATTGTCAGCATGTCCCCCCGGATCTCCGTCTCCCCACCCCTCGTGGTGGCCTGTACCTCGCCTCGCGCCTCCAGCCGGCCCTCACGCTCCCAGTAGTCCGCGTCCGCGGACCGCAGTTGCTGCTCGGGATCCTGATACCGGAATCTACCGAGAAACTCCGTCCGACCGGCGGCCTCCCAGATGATGGCGCTGTCCGCCTGGATCCGTACGCCGTTCGGACACACCAAGTCGGGAAGACCGACCCAGGTGACTCGCTGACCCGCGGCGATCCCCCTCGAGTTGATCACCCGGAAGCTGCGTGGATCGCAGTCGTTCCCGACCTCCTGCGCGTGGACCCCGGGGCCCACGGAGAGGAGACCGGACACGCCGGTCAGCACCGTCACGAGCACGAACGACGATCGCGTCATTCCCCTATTGCTCCAAGCCTGCCGAGCCGTAGACGACGAAGTTCTGGAACTCCAGATCGGAGTTGAACGACGTTCCCTGATAGCTTCTCCCACCCTCGATCAGCACCACAGCCGAGTCGCTTCGCAGCTCCTCCGCCTCCGGGTCGTAGTGCAGCTCCTCGGTCTCGAGCCGCCGGTCCTGAAAAGGGATGATCAGTATCACGTTCCCGTTCGCCTGTAATCGCTCTTCCCGAGGCTCGAACCGCCCGCGGAGCGCGGTTACGGTCGCCCGCTGGGATCCATCCTCCTCGTTGAAGACGGTGAGGTTCACGCCCCGGAGCGACTGGTGCGTCGAGTCCCGCCACTGGAAGGCCGTGTCGAACTGAAGCCTCGCAGTCCGGATCCCCTGGTCGTTCGTGATCGTCGTGGTGCCGCCCATTATGATCCCATCGGCCCCGAGGAAGCTCTCCGCCTCGGCGAGCGTGGCGACCGTCGTCCCGGCCTCGCACGATCCCAGGAGACACGTCAGCGCCACCATCCAGGTCGCGGTGGCACGCCGCCTCCTCGACCCGGACGTCATACGACATCCGCTCGGAGCACATCGTGCAGGTGCACCATGCCCCTGAGCTCTCCCGCCTCGTCCACCACCGGAAGCGCCATGATTCCGTGGTCTTCCATCTCTCTCACCACCGCGCCCGCGAGCGTCCCGGGGAAGGAAGTCTTCGGGTTCTTGGTCATGACCTCGCGCACGGGTACGTCCAGGAAGTCCTCACGCCCATCCATCAGACGTGTAAGATCTCCCGCGGTGACCACCCCGACCACGCACCTGCGACCGTCCACGATCGGGACGGTGCCCCTCATGTGAGCCAGAGGAACGATACAGTCCTTCATGGAGGCGTCCTCGGTCACCTCTGGATAGTCCTCCGAGACCATCACGTCCGAGACCCTGAGTGTGAGTCGGCGCCCCAGCGCTCCGCCGGGATGTAAGCGCGCGAAGTCCTCCGGGCGAAACCCCTTTCGCTGCAGGAGGACCATGGCGAGCGCATCCCCCATGGCGAGGGCCGCGGTCGTCGAGGACGTCGGCGCCAGATCCATCGGGCACGCCTCCTGACTGACGCGGCAGTCGAGCGCGACGGTCGCGTTCTTCGCGAGCGAAGAGATCGGATCTCCGGTCAATGCGATCGTGGGCAGACCCAGGCGAACCATATACTCCATGAGCCCGGCCAGCTCGGACGTGCTCCCGCTCTTCGAGACGAAGATCCCCACATCTTCCCTGGAGACGATCCCCAGATCTCCATGGAGCCCGTCCACCGGATGGAGGAAGGTCGCGGGCGTACCAGTCGAAGTGAGGGTCGCGGCGATCTTCCGGGCGATGATCCCGCTCTTCCCGACCCCGGTGACGATCACGCGCCCGGTCACCGCCCAGAGGAGCTCGATCGCCTCGCAGAAGCGCTCGTCGAGACGACGCGCCAACCCGGCCACCGCTCCGGCTTCCGCCTCGAGGACTCGGCGTCCCTCCTCCAGCAGGCGCGAGCCCTTCGGCTCCGCTCCGGGCTCCGTATCCAACCGCGCGATCCTACTCATCGCTTCGGGCCGCACAGTAGGCCTCCACGGCTCGGACCCACTCTCCACGTGCTTCGAGTAGCTCGCGCGCGAACTCACGCACGGCCCCGTTCCCTCCCCGACGACGACTGACCCAGACGGCTTCGCTTCGGATCTCGTCCACGGCGTTCCCCACGGCCACAGGAAGACCGACCTTCCGGATGACGGGCAGGTCCGGCAGATCGTCGGCGAGCATGGCTACCTGGCTCCAATCGAACCCGTGCCGATCGAGCAGATCGCGGACCACGGGGAGCTTGCGGGCCCCGGCGTCCTGATGGCACTCCTCGATCCCCAGCTCTCGCGCTCGGAGAGTGGTCGCCGCGGAGATCCTCCCCGAGATCAGCGCCACCACGATGCCGGATTCGCGAAGCAGCTTGATGCCGAGCCCATCCTGGATGTCGAAGCGCTTGAGCTCGATCGGGTGACCGTCCCCGGTCTCACCCAGATAGACGCCTGCGTCGGTCAGTACCCCGTCGACGTCGAGAATCACGAGACGCACCGCGCGCGCCAAATCGCCCGGGATGGAGCCGTTGGCGACGGAACTCCTCACCGGAGCATCTCCGCGCGGACGCACTTCCTGCTCGAGGGTCACCCTATGGCTCCGCTCGCGAGGGCGCTCTCGGGTCTGTCGGCCACTGAATGGCGGATGGCCAAGGCCTGGGCCACCAAGGCGTCCAGCCCAGCCAGGGGAAGCATGTTCGAGCCATCCGAGGGCGCACTGGCAGGGTCGGGATGCGTTTCCAGGAACAGGTGGTCACAGCCGGCCGCTACCGCCGCCCGCACGAGGGCGGGAATGTGCTCCGGATCCCCACCACTGGACCCGGCCGCCCTTCCGGGACGCTGCACGCTGTGCGTTCCGTCGAACACGACCTGGACCCCGCACGCTCGGCGGATCGCGCCGAACGAGCGCATGTCGACCACGAGGTTTCCGTACCCGAAGAACGTTCCTCTCTCCGTGACCAGAACCCGATCGGCTCCACCCGACCGGGCCTTCTCGGTGACGGCCGCCATTTCCTCGGGCGCCATCCATTGTCCCTTCTTCACATTCACCGGTCGACCCGTCGCGGCTGCGGCCACGATCAGGTCGGTTTGGCGACAAAGAAACGCGGGAATCTGCAGTACATCGACGGCCTCGGAGGCCGGGAGCGCCTGCTCCGGGAGATGGATGTCCGTAAGGGTCGGTAGGCCGCTCGCCTCCGCGACCCTCGAGAGCCGCCGCAGCCCCTCGTCCAGCCCTGGGCCTCTCGCGGACTCGATCTTCGAGCGATTCGCCTTGTCGAACGAAGCCTTGAAGACGATCGGGATACCCGTCCGGGCAGCCAAGCCGGCCAGATGATCCGCGACCCGCAGGTTCAGGTCGTCCGACTCCAGGACACAAGGCCCCGCGATCAGCGTGAATCGATCGAACAGAGTCATCCGCCGGTCTCCGCTGCGACCGCGGGACCGGGAGCCGCCCGCTCCTGATCCGTCGCCGACCGATTCGCCGCAGCTTCGATGAAGGATGCGAACAGCGGATGCGGACGCGTGGGACGGCTTTTCAGCTCTGGGTGGAATTGACATCCCACGAACCAGGGATGGTCATCCAGCTCGATGATCTCGACGAGCTTCCCGTCCGGGGAGATCCCGCTCACGGTGAGCCCCGCGGCCTCCAGGGCCCCCCGGTAGGATTGATTGAACTCATAGCGGTGCCGATGTCTCTCGGAGATCTCCTCTACGCCGTAGATCGCCGCGACCCGTGAGCCGGGCTCGAGCCTGGCCGGATAGGCCCCCAGCCGCATCGTTCCGCCCTTGTCCGTGACCTGTCTCTGTGAGTCCATGAGGCAGATCACGGGATCGGGAGATCGTGCGTCGAACTCCGGGGAGTGGGCGTCAGTCAGGCCGCATGCGTGGCGCGCCAGCTCGATGACCGCGCACTGGAGACCCAGACAGATGCCGAAGAACGGACGGCCCGACTCGCGCACCCATCGGATCGTGTTCAGCATTCCCTCGACACCGCGCGGACCGAAGCCCCCCGGTATGAGGATCCCGTCGTAGCGCTCGAGCCGCTTTCCGGGGTCCTGATCGCGATCGAAGACCTCCGAGGAAATCCAGTCGATCTCGACCCCTGCGTCGTTCGCGATCCCGCCGTGGATGAGCGCCTCCTGCACGGACTTGTACGAGTCGACGTGATCCGTGTACTTGCCGACCACTGCGATACGCACCGTGTGGCCCGAGGGATTACGGATCGCTTCGACCATGCGACTCCACTCCGTCAGGTCGGGAGGCTGGACATCCAGAGCCAGTAGCTCGACCACGTAGTCGTCCAGACCCTGTCGCCGGTACTCGAGGGGAACCTGGTAGATCGAGTCCACATCGAGAGCCTCGATCACTCCGCGGGGGTCGACGTTGGTGAAGAGCGAGATCTTGGCTCTGATCTCGTCGTCCAGGGGATGCTCCGATCGGCAGATCAGCGCCTGGGGCTGAATACCGATCTGCATGAGCTCGCGCACCGAGTGCTGAGTCGGCTTGGTCTTGAGCTCTCCGGCCGCCGAGATGAACGGCACCAGAGTGAGGTGAAGGAAGATCGCGTTGCGGGCACCCACTTCCTGCCGGAACTGACGGATCGCCTCGAGGAACGGTAGGCTCTCGATGTCACCGACCGTGCCCCCGATCTCGGTGATGACCACGTCGTGACCACTCTCCAGGCGTCGGATGCTGGCCTTGATCTCGTCTGTGATGTGGGGGATCACCTGAACCGTCGATCCCAGATAATCCCCCCGGCGCTCCTTGCTGATCACGGACTGATAGATACGACCCGTGGTGATGTTGTTGGCCTGCGAGAGGGACTCGTCGATGAAACGCTCGTAGTGGCCCAGGTCCAGGTCGGTCTCGGCCCCATCGTCGGTGACGAAGACCTCGCCGTGCTGGAAGGGGGACATGGTTCCGGGATCGACGTTGATGTACGGGTCGAACTTCTGGATCGTGACGCGCAGGCCCCGTTCCTTCAGCAGCCGACCCAGGGAAGCCGAAGCGATGCCCTTTCCAAGAGACGACACCACGCCCCCCGTGACGAAGATGTACTTGGTGGGTCGGCTTTCGGCGCTCATGTCCGATCCTTCATGAGGAGCTCTCCTCCTTCTCGAGAGAGAATCTGTTCCACCCTGACGACGTCCGCCGGGGTGTCCACCCCCGCCGCCGCCTCCCCGACGATCGCCACACCAATCCGTATTCCATCCTCGAGCGCCCGCAGTTGCTCGAGACGCTCCAACTGCTCCAGCGCGGACGGGCTCGACGAGACCCACCGCTCAAGGGCCTCTCTCCGGTACGCATAGATCCCGATGTGACGAAGGAAGGGCGGGCGACCCAGCTCGTCCAACGTCGGCTCCCCGTCCCGCTTGAACGGAATCTCAGCCCGGGAGAAGTAGAGCGCACGCCCACTCCGAGCGCGGGCCACCTTCACCACGGCAGGGTCGCGTCGGGCTTCTGCCGTCCTCAGCGGTGCGGCGCACGTACCCACGTCCCAGTCCCGATCGCGCACCAGGGCGATGGCCTCCTGAAGGTGGCTCTCCTCCACCAGGGGCTCGTCACCCTGAATGTTCACGACCAACGAAAAGTCCCTAAACTCAGGTCGCTCGACAACCTGGGCGACTCGGTCCGTTCCGGACGCAAGATCCGGGTCGGTCATGACGACCGGGGCTCCCAGCGAATCGCACAGCGCTCGAACCTCCTGGGCGTCGGCGGCCACCACGAGCCGATCGAAGATCCGCATCGAGGAGACACGGCGCCACACCCATTCGAGGAGGGGGCGACCGAGGATGGGTTGAAGAGGTTTCCTGGGGAGACGGGTCGATTCGAGCCGCGCCGGGACGACTCCGAGAACGCTCGGGTTCACCACCGGATCCCAGCGAGGCGAAGCGTCGCAGGCGGGGAATTTATTGCAAGTTTCACGCCACGGAAGATAGAGAGACGGCCCAGGCGGATCAAGACAATGACCGCCCCCGGACACCTCCGGAAGCGAGCTGTTGGAGCCGGTGGCTCAGATACGCAGGAAGTTGTCGAGCAGTCGCTTCCCTCCCTGCGAGAAGAGGGACTCCGGATGGAATTGGACCCCCCAGATCGGCAACTCCCGATGTCGGACCGCCTGGATCTCCTCTCCCGCATCGGCATCCTTGGGAGACCAGGCGACGGCTTCCAGCACATCGGGAAGGACGTTCGGGTCGGTGACCAGCGAGTGATAGCGGGTGACCTCCAGCGGATTCGGCAGCCCTTGGAAGATCCCCTCACCGAGGTGGCGGATTCGGGTCGTCTTTCCATGCATGACCTGGCTCGCCCGGATCGTTCGGCCGCCGAAGGCCTCTCCGATGGACTGATGTCCGAGACACACCCCCAGGAGCGGGACCTTCGCTCCCAGCCGACGCACGGCCTCGATGCTGACCCCTGCCTCGCTCGGTGTGCACGGCCCCGGTGAGATCACCACGCGGGAAGGTTCCATTTCCTCCAGAGCCGCGACCGTGACCTCGTCGTTCCGCACGACCTGCGGGTCCGCACCGAGCTCTCCGAGGAACTGCACGAGGTTGAAGGTGAACGAGTCGTAGTTATCGATGACCAGGAGCATGGATCTCGTCACGGAGATGGGTGGTCGATCGGATCGAATGATTCGAGTCGACCGGACGGTTCGGGTCAGTAGTCCACCGGTCGAAGATAAAACTCGCCGATCGAGCTCGCCGAGAGCATGGCCACGGTCGGCAGCTCGCGTTTCCAGTGGGTCCCTTCGAGCCGCTGCTCGACCGTCTCCACGTCGCCCGTCTCGAAGCCGGCCCGGATGAGGTCATCCGCCGCGTAGCCCTGCAGCAGCCAGAACAGAACGCGGTCGGCGACCGCGTAGCCGACCCCCAGCTCATCCTCGTCGTGCACCCCTCTGACCAGATCGGCGCTCGGCGCCTTCTCGATCACCTGCGAAGGCACGCCGAGGTGTCGCGCAAGCGCCCAGACCTGGGTCTTGAACAGGTCGCCCAGGGGGTTGACCGGCGGCGAGTCGTCCGCGTGCCATGTGAAGTAGCCCAGAAGACGCTCGCTCTTGTTTCCCGTACCGAGGGGAAGCGCGGCCAAGCGCGCAGCCTGATCCCAAAGGATCACCGAGCGCAGCCGAGCGGCCAGGTTCCCCCGCCGAAGGTCCGAGAGCGAAGGCTCTTCCTCGGCCACGTAGGCGTCCACGGCCGCCGTGATCTCGATTGTGCGTCCCTTCACTCCGACCGCGTCCAGGACCCGGCGGCCATCCTCGAGGCTCGCCGGGCTCGACGTGGCGTAGGGCAGGAAGAACGGGTGCACATGCTCCGCGCCCAGCGCACGCACCGCCAGGAAGAGAGCGACCGCCGAATCGACTCCGCCGGAGACGCCGACGACGACGTCCCGGAATCCTCGCCTCGTGTTGATCTCGTCACGCAGGAAGCTGATCAGCGCCTTCTCCACGAGTGGAAGATCGAGCTCCAGTATCCGGGTGTCGTCGGGATCCGGAAGCCCCGACGCCGGGATCACCCTCGGGAGGCGCGGCTCGTCGCCGGATCGCTCGCCCGCTGCAATCCCGGCGGACTCCGCATCCTCCGCCTCGCCGACAGAGACGGAGCCGTCCCTCGACAACCCGTTCATGCCCGTCAGCGAGGACACGAGATGAGGAAGATGCGACCTCAGATCCGAGAGGAGGGGCGAACGGGCTCGTTCTCGGTCTACCCGTGTTCGATCGAGCACGGCCGCCACGGATCCCTCCTCGAACAGCGGTCCCCTCGGCCCGATCTCTCCGCCTGGCAGGTAGAACGTGCTTCCTCCGGGGAAGACTTTCCCACCCTCGCTGCCCACCAGGTGACAGATCGCCACGTGGACGCCGTGCTCCATGGCGGCCGACCTTCCCGCGACATCCCACATGTCGAGGTTCCCGGGACGTCCCTCTCGGGGACGGAAATCGCGAGACGGAGAGGCCGCGACCACGATCACGAGCTCGGCACCGTCCAGAGCCAGAAGGGTCGGGGCGAGGCTGTGCAGCATCTCCTCGCACACGAGCATCCCCACGCGTCCGAACCTCGTGTCGAAGGCGGCGATGTGATCGCCCGGTGCGACGAACCGCGCTTCATCGAAGACGCCGTACGTAGGCAGGAAGATTTTCCGGTGACGGTACTCCAATCGGTACCCGTCCGGGGTCGCCGAATACCACGCGACCGAGTTGTGCGCCGGCCCCCTGCCCTTTTCGTAGAAGCCGAGCACCACGTCTGGAGCTCCCGGCCCGGCCGCACCAAGGGCCTGTCCCACTTGATCGGGCCATCGAGAGACCTCGTCCACCGCGCCCTCGACGAAGTATCCCGACAGGGAGGACTCCGGAAAGACGACCAGGTCGGCCTTTCCTCGCGAAGCCTCGAGGAGATCGCGGATGCGGACGAGGTTGTCCTCGACCTTCCCTTTGGCGGGTCGGAATTGGACCAGCTCGACGCGAATCTCGGAGGGGATCTGGGGCATGGACGTACCCGGAGTGTCGGTCCACAGGCTGCGGATTCGCAATCAAGAAGATAACATTCCTGGAACGGCGGGCACTTGTGCGGTTACTATTGAGGGTCGCTTGAAAGATCTCTCACGGGTGGACGGCCGGACGTTTTTTTCTCAAGGGGTGCACTTCACATGATTCGACGCCTCCTCATCCCCCTCCTGCTGGCGACCCTCCTGGGTCCGATGGGCTTGGAGGCGCAGCGCACGCAGCGGGGCACTACCCGCGGAGCGCAGAGGTCGTCACCCGAGGCCGACGTGTTCATCAGCACGTTCGAGGCGATCCGCGACTACGCGCTCGAGACCCGTGCGGACTCGCTGATCTGGGAGCTGGCGATCGAAGGGCTGATCAAGGAGCTCAACGACCCCTATGCCACCGTGCTCTCACCGGACGAGGTCGCCGCCTTCGAGGAGCAGAGCACCGGGAACTATGCGGGGATCGGCATCGCGATCAGCGAGCTGAACGGATCCGTCACGATCACCACGGTCTTCGGCGGCACTCCCGCGGAGGGAGCTGGGCTTCTGGTGGGTGACCGCATCGTGGGTGTGAACTCGGACGAGGGCGACGGCTGGTCGGTGGATGACGCGTCCAGCCGGATCCGTGGCGAGCCAGGCACTAGCGTGGTGGTGTACATCGAGCGCGACGGATTCGCGAGCTCGATTCCGTTCGAGATCCGACGGGACGAGGTGCACATTCCAGCGGTTCGACATGAGCGAATCTTCGACGATATCTCCTATGTGGTGCTGGACCGGGTGACGCGAAACTCCGCGGCCGAAGTGGATTCCGTTCTGTCCGAGATGGGCGACGTCCGCGGCATGGTCTTCGACCTTCGACGGAATCCGGGAGGCTACCTGGACGAGTCTCTGAGCCTGGCCGACCTCTTTCTCGATCGCGGCTCGGTTCTCGTGACCACCCGCTCGCGAACCCGGGGCAGCAGCGGTCAGCTCCGGGAAGAGTCGGCCCGCGCGCGGATGACCCCCCGCGCACCCGACGTGCCCATCGTGATTCTGGTGGACCGCTTCTCAGCGTCCGCGGCCGAAATCGTCGCCGGTGCGCTGCAGGATCACGATCGCGCCGTG
>JAHEKL010000367.1 GCA_024638345.1 Gammaproteobacteria bacterium
TGCCGCCGCGGAGCCGCCCTCTGAAGAGGTAGATCACGATCAGGAACGCGATCACCCAGAAGATGTCGAAGACGGACAGCCGACCCTCGCCCAGCTCGACCTGGACGACGATCCAGGTCACGAGACACAGGACGAAGAACGTGATCATGAGCAGGGGATTTCTGCGACGGGGCTTCACGAGCGTCCTCCTTGGGGTCGGTCGCAACAACGTTTCCCAAGGTAAGAGCGGTGGCACCTCGGAGTCAGGGGCCGGACGCCCTCGGCTCTTCCGGTCCCCCACGCACTCGTGCTTTCCGTAGGAGTCGGGGCGATCGCCTATTTCGGGTGCCGCCAAACCCGTCGCGAGGACCATGGCCCCAGCCGCCGAGACGGCTCTTCCGCGCGCCAGCTGAATAGGGATAAGATGGAATCATGAACCGAAATCGACCCGAGAGAGGCCGACCGTGAGCAACTTCGAACGACAGAAGCACAAGATCGAAACCGAGGCCGGGTTCATCGCCGCGCTGGACCAGAGCGGCGGGAGCACGCCCAAGGCACTTCGCCTGTACGGAATCGAGGACGACGCATGGTCGAACGACGAAGAGATGTTCGACGTCGTCCATGAGATGCGAACGCGCATCATCACGAGCCCCGCGTTCTCCGGCGAGCGCCTCATCGGAGCCATTCTATTCGAGAACACGATGGACCGAGATATCGAAGGCGTGCCGACCGGGGACTATCTGTGGGACGTCAAGAAGGTCGTGCCGTTTCTCAAGGTCGATAAGGGACTGGCGGCGGAGGAGGACGGCGTCCAGCTCATGAAGCCGATCCCGGATCTCGAGGCGGTGCTCGAGAAAGCGAAGACGAGAAGCATGTTCGGAACGAAGATGCGATCGGTGATCAAGCAGGCCGACCCGAGAGGCATCGCTTCGATCGTCGAGCAACAATTCGACATCGGCAAGCGGATCTTGGCGAAGGGCCTCGTGCCGATCCTGGAGCCCGAGATCGACATCCACTGCCCGGAGAAGGCGAAGGCCGAAGAACTGCTGAAATCCGAGTTGCTCAAGGGGCTCGATCGGCTCGACGCCGACGCGTCCGTCATGTTGAAGCTCACGCTGCCCGAGGAGGACAACCTGTACCTCGGCTGCATCGGCCATCCGAACGTGCTGAAGGTCGTCGCCCTGTCGGGGGGATACTCCAGAGAGGAAGCGAACCGCCGGCTCGCCCGCAACCGGGGGATGGTCGCGAGCTTCTCCCGAGCCCTCGCGGAAGGACTTTCGGCTCAGCAGACCGCCGAGGAGTTCAACGCGAGGCTCGACGCCTCGATCGAGAGCATCTACCAAGCCTCGAAGGCGCCCTGAGCGGGCGATCGGACTCCGGGCGAGGGGGACGACCTCGAGGGTCCTCGCCCCGCGCCCACGGGCCGCCTGAGGCACAGGGAGGCCTCGTCCCCACTCGGAGTTGATCCATGCACAACGCGTACGAGCGGTGCCTCAGATGCTAGCCGCCAGCGAGGCCCATGCGGAGAATAGCTCGCCGGATATGGCTCATTCACGTCATCAGGTGCTAGTGGCGGCTTCCTCCGTCTCGATCCTGCTTCTGGCGGTTGGAGGCTGGCTCACCTCGATCGGAATGGGTCCATGGTACGAGGCGCTCGAGTTTCCGCCCTTTCAACCGCCGGCGTGGGTCTTCAGCCCTGCGTGGATCGTTGTGCTGGCTCTGCTCGCCGTTGCTACATGGACCGCATCTCGGGCCCGACGAAGCGAGGCGCAGATCTTTGCGCTGTACGGGGCGCAGTGCGTGCTGAATGTGGGGTGGTCCCTTCTGTTCTTCACTCTCGCGAGGCCGGATGCTGCCTTGATATGGCTATTCGCTCTCGACGCCACCGTGCTCCTGATGATCCTCGCCTATTCGCGGGCGTCTCGGGCAGCAGGCCTGATGCTGGCTCCCTATCTCGCCTGGCTACTTTTCGCTACGGCAATAAACGGTTGGATCGTGACCCACAATGCGCCTTTCGGATGAGAGAGCGACCCCCTCATCAGATGGTCCACTCCACTAGTGCATGCCGGGGGTGAGACTCGAACTCACAAGGGCCGAAGCCCGGGGGATTTTAAGTGCTTTCGCCAGGTTTGGATGCTAGGCACCCTAGGGTAACAGACCGCACGGTTGAGCCATTCCTCGACACTCCCTGCCCTGCCCGCTTGCCATCCCTACCGCTCAGTTCCCTAGGGTTACGGCATAATTACGGCATAGTCGCAGCCGACTTTCGCCACCCTTCTGGAGCCACTTTGGACCCGCCCTAGCCGTCCGCCACGATGCGGTCGATCTCGGCTCGGAAGCTGGGGGCGAAGGTTTCTCGTCGCGCCATCCAGACATCGCGGGTCCCTGGATCACTCAAGGCCAGCTCCCAAATGGCCACTCGCGGCTCAAACTCATCGGGCGTAAAGAGGCCACGTTCGTACTGGTAGAAGGAGTTCTCCCACTCTCGCATGATGCCCTGAATGAGAAGGGAGTACGCGATACTCTCCTGCCCTGCAGTCAACGCG
>JAHEKL010000368.1 GCA_024638345.1 Gammaproteobacteria bacterium
CAAGCGCCAGGAGGCCCGGGCGGCCGACGAGTTCAGAGAGCTTTACGTGGAGCTCACGGACTGGCACATCCGGTTGGAGGAGGCGGGCGAGGAGGGGCTGCTGGACACCGTGCAGTCCATGATGACCGAGCTGCGGCACGATTTCGGGGCGTGGATCGAGCGAGAGTACAGCGACTGGGTGCGCGGCGGAGAGGACCGGCCAGAACTTTCGGTGGACGTCGTACGGAACCACCTGGTGCCGCTCTTGAGTCACGACCCCGTGTACCTCGTGGTCCTGGACTGCATGCGGCTCGATCAGTGGCGTGTCATCGCGCCTCTCCTGGCCGGGTATTTCGAGATCGAGGAGTCGTATCACTACTCCATTCTCCCGACGGCGACGCCCTACGCGCGGAACGCCATCTTCAGCGGGCTGTACCCGGACGACATTGCGAAGGACCGGCCCGAGTGGTGGGACGCGTCGGACGACGAGGGGAGCCTCAACGCCTTCGAGGACGAATTGCTCGTCGAGCAATTGAAACGGCTCACCGGACGGGACGTCCCTGTCCACTACGAGAAGATCTTCAGCGACCGGGACGGTGATCAGGTTCGGGCGCGCATTCACCACTCGCTGCGGACGCCCCGCCGGGTGGTGGCGCTGGTCTTCAACTTCGTGGACCTCATGACCCACGGTCGCTCGGAGTCGCCCATCCTGATGGAGGTGGCCCGCGACGAGGCCGCGCTGCGGGACATCACGCGGTCCTGGTTCGAGCGCTCCACCGCCTTCGCCGTCCTCAAGGAGGCGGCGGCCGCCGGACACCGGGTGGTCCTCACCACCGACCACGGTTCCATTCTCTGCCAGCACCCGACCACGGTCTTCGCGCGTCGGGACGCGACGAGCAATCTGCGATACAAGTTCGGCTCGGATCTTCGCGCCGAGGAGCCGAAGCACACCTTCTCCACCGATGACGCGGCGGATCTGCGTCTTCCGGGAGGCCGGCTCGGCACCAAGTATCTGGTCGCACGTGACGACTACTTCTTCGTGTATCCGACGAAGCTCCGGGAGTACCAGGCCCGCTACAAGAACTCCTTCCTGCACGGAGGGGTCAGCCCCGAGGAGATGATCGTCCCCATCGCCCACCTCACGCCCCGTCCGCGGGGAGGACCCGGCGCGCGGGCCGTCCCCGACGACGAGTGATCGGGTCCGACACGTGAGCGGGCCATCCGGTCCCGGTGATGGCCCTGTGGCGGTGCGGGGACCCTCCGGCGATGCCGGCCTCTACCTGAGGATCGTCTCCTACCTCAAGCCGCACGGCGGTGCCTTCGCCGTGGCCGTCGTGGCCATGGTCGGGTTCGCGGCGCTCAACGCCTTCTCCTTTGTGCTCCTCATCCCCTTCCTCGAGACGCTTTTCGGGACGGGTGCAGGTGCGGGGGAGCAAGCGTCGGGGGCCATCGACGGCCTTCTTCAACAGACGCTCGGTCGCTTCGTGGACACCTCGGGGCCGCCTCAGGACGCCATCGTCGGCATCATCGTCTTCATCCTGGTCGTCTACCTGTTGAAGAACGTCTTCGACTTCGTTCGGGCGTACATGGTCGCCTGGATCGAGCAGGCCGTGACCCGGGACCTGCGCAACGAGGTCTACGAGCACGTCCTGGAGCTGGACCTGGGTTTCTTCGGCCGGACGCGCATGGGACAGATCGTCTCGCGCCTCACCCACGACGTCGAACTCCTGAAGTCGCTGGTCACCCGTGAACTGACACGACTGGTCTCGTCGGTCTTCGAGTTCGCGGCGGCGGTCGTTGCCATGGTGCTGATCTCGTGGAAGCTGACGCTCGCTGCGTTCGTCGTGATCCCGGGGACCATGCTCATGTGGGGTCCCATGCTGAAGCGCCTGAAGCGTGGCGACCGCCGAGTACTCGACCTGGCCGGCGAGGTGAACTCGCACCTGCAGGAGACACTCACCGGCATCCGCCTGGTGAAGACCTCCGGAGCGGAGAGGCACGAGCGCGGACGCTTTCGGGACCTCACCGATCGCTACTTCCGGACCTTCCTGCGTACCGAGCGGCTGCGTGCGCTCGCCCCGCCGCTGACCGAGATCATGGCGGCGATCGGGACAGTGGTCCTGCTCTGGTATGGCTCACAGCTTGTGCTCGTGCAGGGGGAGCTGTCGGGACCGGACTTCATCGGGCTCCTCTCCCTCAGCATGGTGCTGTATGCGCCGGTGAAGTTCGTGAGCAAGTTTCCGGCGCTTGTGCAGCCAGGGCTGGTCGCCGCGGAGCGTGTGTTCGAATTCCTCGACTCCCCGCCCGAGATCCGCTCGCGGGACGGGGCCGGGACGCTCGCCGAGTTCAGCGACAGGATTCGCTTCGAGGGCGTGGGCTTCTCGTACGAGGACGGGCGCCCGGTCCTGCAGGACATCGACCTGGAGGTCGATCGGGGGACGGTGCTGGCACTCGTGGGTCCCAGCGGGGCTGGAAAGAGCACGCTGGTGGATCTGCTGGGGCGGTTTCAGGACGTCGGTGAGGGGCGGATCACGCTCGATG
>JAHEKL010000369.1:0-1279 GCA_024638345.1 Gammaproteobacteria bacterium
CGTAGGTTTGCACCACATCCCATTTGAGCACGGTGGGCTCGAGCGGATTCACCCCGATGAATCCGAGCTCGACGAAGCGCCCTACCCCGATCGTTCCCGTCCAGGTTGCGGCAGAGAAGGTCGCGCCGTCATCCGGACTCGTTGCGTCCAGGGTCCACCCGGGAATCTCGTCGAAGGAAATCACACGAACACCTTCGGGAAACGTGATGGCGACCTCTCTCGTCGGAAATCCACGCTCGTTCGGCACGCGGAGCACATACTTCTGATAGGCACCGACCGGAGCTTCTTCCGGATAGACCACTGCATGCGCGAGCACGCCCGTAGCCGCAACCATCAGGAACGCGATGGCCCCGCCGAGCGATCGCACGAGCGCGTGTGCCGAGGGTTTCTCAGTAGCTTCCATCTTCTTCTCTTCTCGGGCTCTGGGGATCAGGGGTTGGGGGGGATGTGGGCGAGGACGGCGGCAATCGCGACGACACCCGCCGCGACCACGAGCTCCCTCCCGACGGACCCGGTCAGACGACGAGCCCCTCCCTCCGCGGACAGACGGGGGAGGACGCGGTGCCGGTGATAGGCGCCGAATGCCACGAGTGCCAGAAGACCCGCGGCTTTGAGCAGAATCAGGCGTCCGTAAGTGGAGCCCACCAGGGCGCGAACCGAGTCGAGAAACAGCCAGGTCTGCACCACACCGGTGACCGCGACGAGGGCCACGGCGGAGAGAGCGACGTTCGACACGAGATGGGCCGAGTCCTCGAACCTCGGAGAGCCGTTCTGGGTGACCAGGAAGATGAGACCGCCCATCCAGGCCGCGACCGCCAACAGGTGAAGCGCGTTCGCCGGTCCAGAGACGATCATGGTGTACGAAGAGGGATGCCCCCCCCATCCACCGACCGCGACGGCCACGGTGGCGAGCACCGCGGCGATTCCCGGACGCTGGGCCAGGAGGAGTGCCCAAAGGACCAGCCAGGCGAGCAGCGTCTCCGCCGCCAACGGCCGTCCCGACACCAGACGTATCAGCGCGTCGAGTCGATCGGACGGAGTCGCAGAGGCCCCGAGCACCTCACCCGCCCACATCCAGGCATAGAGCGTCGTCGAGAGCGCGACGGCCACCACCAGCATGCGCAGCACGAACACGGTGGGGGGAGCGGGGACCACTCCCGACCACGTGGCAAACAGGAGGAGTCCGGCGAGACCGAGCAGGGTCAGATCGACCCCGACTCGCACGCCAACGGTGAGTGGCGAGTTCGTATGGACTCCGTCCGTCGATCCGACGTGTTGG
>JAHEKL010000369.1:1289-2501 GCA_024638345.1 Gammaproteobacteria bacterium
CGTCGCCCGCCGGTGGAGGGGGAGCGAGCGTACCGCCCTGGCCTGCCGCGACGAAGAACACGAGGTCGCCCGCCACGGGATGCCCATCTGCGGAGATCACTCTCCACTCGAGGCGGTATCCTCCAGGCGTCAGCTCTGGAAGCCTCGCGGTCATGACCCTCGGATCCGCTGCGGATCGTCTTGCGTCCAGGGTCGAGCTGTGACCGGCCGAGCCCAGGAGTGTGAGAGCCGCCCCCATCTCTTCGACCAGCCCGCTGAAGGTGAGTGTCAGCTCGCGGGGTGCGACGGCCAGGGTATCGCCATCGGCGGGAGCCGATGCTTCGAGCTGTGCGTGTACCCGGGCAGCCGGGCCGACGTCGAGCGACGCCGGCCCGATCCCGAGCGCAATGACGGCCAGAAGGGCCTGGGCGCTCATCAGTTGGTGGGTTGCCAGCGGAAGCCCACGTAGATCGAGCGGCCGTCGGCCGGATAGAAGAACCGACCCGAGCTGTCGTCCACCGCCACGGCGGGTGAGTAGTGCTCGTCCGTCAAGTTTCGCGCTTCGGCGAACACGCTGGCGTTCCACCCGTCGAGGACCCAGTCGAGTCTGGCCCCAAGAGTTGTCCATCCATCCTTCGCGATCTCGTTCGCGCTGTCGACGAAGTAGCTGCCGGGCGCCCACTCCACGTTCGGCTTGAGAGAGAAGCCCGAAGGATGACTGTACACGATCTCGGCCTGGAGATAATGCTCGGGGATTCCCGGGAGGTCGTTCCCCGAGTAGTTCGGATCGTCGACGTATTCGAATCGTCCCCAAGTGTAGGCGATCCGGGCGCCCAGCCGATCCCGGAGACCCTCGTTCAGAAAGAGCGCTCCGGGCAGCTCGTAGCCCAGCCCGGCCTCCAGCCCGTAGTGCCTGGTCTCGGTGGCGTTCCTATAGGTGGGAACGGTGAACGGAGCGCCTGGAAAAGGCTGGACGTTGATGTTGATGATCTCGTTGTCGAGCTCCACGTCGAACGCCGACACATCCCATTGCAAGCCGCCGTGTCGGCCCCGGGTCCCCACCTCGAACTGCCAGGCGTCCTGCGCCTCGAGGTCGATGAATCCCGGACCGGTAAGGCTGTTCACCTCGAGCAGGAGTGGGGGCTCGTACATGTGCGAAGCATTCGCGAAGAGCTGACCCGATTGCGACGGGAGCTCGTATAGAAGTCCGACCTTCGGCTGAAGCGCATCGTA
>JAHEKL010000090.1 GCA_024638345.1 Gammaproteobacteria bacterium
CACCGAGCGCGTATCCGCGATAGGCCGCTTCCTCCCCCAGACCCGCAACCAACGAGAGTCCGGCGAAGACCCGTCTCTCCCTCGGGGTTCTGGGAATGAGCTGCATCACCAGATCGAACCCGCCTGCGGATGCCGCTCGACCCGCGGGCTGGAACGCTCCGATGATCGCGAGGCCCGCCACGGTGGTGCCAACCACCCATACCGCCATCTCGCCTCTCGGGAGCCACAGCAGGCCGAACCCGGAAAGATCGGTCGCCCGCAGGCTCAGTCCGACCGCAATGACCGCGATGGCGGCGATCGTCACAGCCGACCCCACGTATACCGGAATCCGGTCGATATGTGTGGTCCTCAGTAGTGGCAGCTGCGCCACGGCGAGCGACGGAAGCAGGACATAGTAGAGTCCGAGACCGAGACCGTCCCAAAGGGCGATCGAGGTTCCCAGAAAGAGAGCGGCGACGCAGGCCACCGTGAGCGCGACTCCAGCCTTCAGTCGGCGATCCACGGCGGACCTCTGCTCTTCACCGAGTGGAGCCTCCCCTCGCTCGGCCTCCTCGATCATGCGATCTTCTCTCGAATTCGTCGTGAAGGTTCGGTCATTCAGCCCCGTTAGATGCGAGCCCGGCTTCGCGGCCGAGGACCGGAATGGATCCAAGCGAAAGCGTGATGCCCCCGGTGATGAAGGTGATCGACGCGCTCGATCACCCACACGGCAATCGGATTCTGCGGACTCGCATGCTCCAAGGGAACCCACCGCCCGTTTCGGAGCTCAGGAATGCCCGGCTCGTTGCGGAAGGGCCGGATGGAGCCGAGGTCGAGCTACGAGTCCTGGGTTTTCCGCTGTTCGGGGGAGAGCCGTCGGATGCGCGGGCGCGCGCGACGGGGCGGGTCGATCTCGTCGTGGAGGGAGGAGCCGCCGCGCAGTCCATAGACAACACCTGGAAGATCCGGCCGAGCCGCTCTTAGCTCTCGGCGCCGATCACCCCCAACCTCGGTCAGCGCGCCGAATCCTGGGCGCCCGTGCTGTCGGGATCTTCCTCTTCGGGTGGCCGAATGAACTGGGGCCCCTCGGCGTCGAAGATCCGTATGAACCACTCCCGAAACTCGTCTTGCCGATCCGGGTTGGTCGCCCGGTAGCTCTCCGCCTCGTCCACGAAGCGCTCGCCCTGCGTGGCGAAAATGAAGTCTTCCAGAAAGCCCGCCTCGTTCGCGTACACCAGTTCGTCCAGCGGCGCATAGGGCTGGGTATCGAACACCGAACGACCTAACAGCCACACGTTGGCCACCCGCTCGACGATGGCTCGCTCCACTCCGTACGCCGACTGGGCTTCGGCTTCGGGAAAGACCTCCGTCAGAGTTCCCCATTCTTGCATGAGCCTGAGGTATCCGTAGACGAGGAAGGGCGTCTCTGCGTCCGGAGCGGCCGCGGCGAGGGTCAAGCTCGCGGTATCCGCCGTGATTTCGAGCGTGTCCCAGGGATAGGTTTGCTCCACTACCGGGGTCAACCGGATCAGGAAAGCCGGATCCAGATTGATCCTCTCCAGCTCGGGGGTGAGCCAGAGCTCGACTTGGGCCATCCGCTCCCGATCCGGTTGAATCCTCTCGCCGGAGTAGACGATGATGGACCTTGGCTCGGGCATCGGCAGCTGCCCTGAGCAAGCCGCCATCGCGACGATGAGTGGCACGTATAGGAGCTTGACCCGACCCGGATGCTTCATGCGCTCGTCCTGTTCCGACTCGGTCTCGGGGGTGGTGTGTCGGCGTGGCAGACCATGGTGCGAGTCCGACGGCGGACCTTGCTCGACCGAGCGTTCAGTACAGTATTAATGGTTCGGCCTTCTGCAAAGACCACTCGGGCGCTCTCGATGGACGGATTCTTGGACCTGGACCTGGTGCGAAAGGAAATGGAGAACCCTCACCCCTCGGGCAGGATGTCCGTCCCCGAGTTGGGTGACACCCTCGCACAACTCGTGTGGGAGAGCTTCTCGGATTTCATCGCCGATCCTCGCTATCGAGCCCTGCTCGCCACGATCGGGATCACCCCGGAAGAGGGATTCTCGGAGGAGAGGGTGGTCGAGGAACTCCTCATCCTGCACCTCTGGGCTCACTCCCGCTCGGTCGAGCTGTCGTTTCATCGTCGGATCTCCAGGGACCGGATCAAGGAAGTGCTGGATCATCTTCATCGGGCGGTCTTCGAAGACATGGTGGAGAACGGGACTCCGAAAGCCCAGATTCCGGTCTTCGAGCAGCGCGTGAGCGCGCGATATGCGGAGTATTATTCGGCAGCGCGACGCTCCGACCGAGCGGTCGGGAGAGTGGCTCTGGCGCTCGTGGTCGAGGCAGGCGCCACAGAATCCTCGGGCGCCGCGGAAGTGCTCACGGAGCGGGCCCTAGAGGTCGCGCATCCCCTGCGGGACTTCCTGGAGGGAGTCGAGCTGGAAGAGGACTGACACCGGAAGCGACCGGCCGAGACCCTCACCACCTCCCCGATCCCGTTCACAGACCGAGAGAAGAACGAATCAAGGGGCTGATGCGCTCGGGCGTCCAGGGCGGATCGAAGGTCAATTGCACCTTCGCCGTGTCCACTCCTTCCACTCCGAGGATCGCTTCCTCGGCCATGTGGACGATCTCCTCCGCGACAGGGCACATCGGGCTCGTGAGCGAGATCCTCGCATCTACGTGCGCCCCCTCGACATCGACATCGTACACGAGTCCGAGGACCACGAGATTGAGGTTCAGCTCTGGATCCTTCACCGTCTTCAGTGCGTCGAGGACTTCTTTCTCGGTCGCCGCCATGACTGCATCTCCCAGTGCCTTTCTGTGATCGATCCACTTCCGGCCAGACGTACAGTCTGAGTACTCTTCGCGGGTCGCCCAGATCCACAATCGCCAGAGAGCACCGAGCCCCATGTCCTCATCCGAAGCGAGAACCCGCCCATTCCGACTGGCTGTCAACACGGGCGGCGGGGATGCGCCCGGTCTGAACGCCGTCATTCGGGCCGTCGTCCTCGCCGGAATCAAGAACGGCTGGGAGGTCTTTGGAATCGAGCGTGGGTACCAGGGTCTGTGGGAAGAAGATGGAGTGGTGCCACTGACTGCGAAGTCGGTCGAGGGGCTTACGAACGTAGGCGGCACGATTCTGGGCACCACGAACAGAGGAGACCCGTTCGCCTGGCGTAGAACTCGATCCGACGGCTCGGTCGAAACGATCGACAAATCGAACGAGCTCCTGGAGTCCTTTCATCGGCATCGATTCGATGCCCTGATCGCGATCGGGGGCGACGGTTCGCTGAGGATCGCGGCGGAGTTGTCGGAGCTTGGGATTCCAATCGTCGGAGTGCCCAAGACCATCGACAACGACCTCGCTTCGACCCAGGTGACGTTCGGCTTCCGCACCGCGGTCCAGACCGCGACCGATGCGATCGACAAGCTCCACTCCACCGCACGCTCCCACGAGCGCATCATGGTCGTCGAGTTGATGGGGAGACACACCGGATGGATCGCCCTGTTCGCCGGCTTATCGGGTTCGGCCGACGCAATCCTCATCCCCGAGATCCCTTTCCGCACCGAGGCGGTCGCTCGCTCGATTCGCGCGAAGTACGCGAGGGAGCCGCGTTACGCGATCGTCGTCGTCGCGGAGGGGGCACGGCCCCTTGGAGGTGATCCCGCCCTGGTGGGATCAGGGAACGAGGGGGACAGCCTCAGATACGGGGGGATGGGTGAGCGGATCGCGCAGCATCTGTCGATCCTGACGAGCTTCGAGACACGATCTCTCGTTCTGGGTCATCTCCAACGGGGCGGAGTCCCGAACGCCTACGACCGGCTCCTGGCTCTCCGTTTTGGGGCGGCGGCCGTCGATCTGGTCGCCCAGGGGGATTTCGGGTGCATGGTCTCGCTGGATCCCCCCGAGGTGCTCGCGGTCCCTCTACTGGAGGCGGTCGAACACACCAAGACGGTACCCACCGAAGGCGACGTCGTACGCACCGCGCGGAAGCTGGGCGTATCGTTCGGTGACGAGGACGAGCCCGGCTAGAACCAGAAGGCCCTGCGAAGGCGCTCGTTGAAGGTTTCCTCGGCACTCCCCTGGCACCCGGCAGGATCGAATCCGGCGTCGAAGCCAGGGGCATCGGAGGAAACAGTCGGAAACCGGTCCCGGACGAGGGCATCGATCTCCTCCTCACCCATCGAGATGAGTAGTCGATCCCCGGGCTGGATGACCCGGTTGTGGGCCGGAGGGACCGGCAATCCGTTCAGGACGAAGGTGAGACGCACGTTCCCCTCCTCCCGATACAGAGCTCCTTCGTCCGTGTAGATCCAGTCCGAGCCGATTCCCCACCCGAGGTTCTGCGCCAGGTGCGCCCATGTCGCGCCCGCGTGATGGACGTGGACCACGTCCGGGTTGTTCTCGTGCATGTGCACACGCTGAGGCGCGGTGATGTTCGAAGCGTCGGCCGAACAGGCGGCTACGTCCTCCATGTACCGGTCTGCGGAGAGGTCGACGCGCTTCCCGTCGATCCACAGCGCCCAGTTCGCATGGTAGTGGACCGGTTCGAGGGCGGGGAGCATTACCAGTCTCAGGAGCCCCAGCGCAATGGCGCCCACGACGACTCCCGTAGCGAGCATCAGGATCGATCGCTGTCCCTGCATCCTCTCGCCCTCCGTGATGATCACCCCCTAAAGCCGGCCCGAAGCATCCCCTATCGAAGAGCTCACGTCCCGTCCGCTACCCGCCTACCCCGATACACACCGAACGGAGCCGGGCCTCGGTACGTCCCACGATCCGCGCAATTTCGTAGTTCGCCTGACCGGATGAGGCGAGGTATTATGGCCCGCGATCCCCGAAATCGTAGGAGCAAGGTCGTGGTTTCGGTGGTTGCGTTCCAGGGCGACAACGCCCGCCCCCGAATGGCATTCACACGAACCGGAGCCGGCACGCATGCAAGAGCAACGCGCCCATTGGGGATCGAGTGTCGCCTTCATCCTGGCGGCTACCGGAAGTGCGATCGGCCTCGGGAATCTCTGGAAGTTCCCCTTCATCACGTGGGACAACCAAGGCGGTGCGTTCGTTCTCGTCTACCTGGCCTGCATCGCGGGGGTCGGCCTTCCGATCATGATGGCGGAGATCCTGATCGGGCGTCGGAGTCAACGCAGCGTGGTGGGGGCGCTGAAGGAAGCGGTGGGCCCCGGTTGGGGAATCGTGGGCGCCTGGGGCGTCCTCTGCGGATTCATCCTACTCAGCTACTACACGGTGATCGCCGGGTGGTCGCTCTTCTATTTCGTACAGACTCTCGGATGGTCCCTTTCGGCGGTCCCGCCCGGTCTTCAGACGGGAGATCTATTCGGGCAGCAGGTATCGAATGGCCGCCTCCAGCTGGGGCTCTCGCTGGTGTTCAGCGTGGCTACGGTCGCCGTCGTGTACCTCGGGATCCACCGGGGAATCGAACGACTCACTCGAACGGTGCTTCCCATCCTCTTCGGCATCCTTTTGCTGCTCCTCTTCAGCGCACTGCGCATGGAGGGGTCGGCGGAGGCGGTGGCGTTCATCTTCCGGCCCAACTTCGCTGAGCTCGAGCCGGGCGGGCTGCTGGAGGCGCTGGGGCACTCATTCTTCACGCTGTCTCTCGGCATGGGCGCCATGATCACCTACGGCTCCTACGTGGATCGCAGCCAGTCGATCGTGAAGATGTCTGCGGTGATCGTGCTCCTCGATACCGTCATCGCCCTGATCGCCACCGTGATCATGTTCTCGGTCATCTTCTCCGTAGCTGGGATGGAGGACCAGGTCGGGGCTTCCACCGTAGGAATGCTCTTCATCTCGCTACCCGAGCTCTTCTACTCCGAGGTCCCCTTCGGCAACTGGCTGGGACCACTCTTCTACGTGCTCGTCGCGCTCGCTGCCCTCACTTCGACGATCTCGCTCCTCGAGGTCGTCGCCAGCTACCTCATCGATCAACACGGAGTGGCGCGTCACAAGTCCACGTTGATCTGTGGGGCGACCGTCTTCGTGTTCACCATTCTGGCGGCGCTCTCCTTCGGGGCCGTGCCCAACTTATCCAGCTTCGAGCTCTTCGAGGGTAAGCAGGGTTGGTTCGCGAACGCGGACCACTTCGTTTCGAACTGGATGCTTCCGACGGGAGGATTGGCCATCACCATCGGGGCGGGGTGGTTCATGAGCCGAGAGGCGACGAGCTCCGAGCTGCTGGACGGAAACGAGCCGGGTTGGTTCCACTACGGAGTTTGGCGATTCTTCATCCGATTCATAGCGCCTGCCGCGGTCGGAGCGGTCATCGTGGCGGTGCTGTTCTTCGGGGTGGACTTCAGCTGAGCGGTAGGTTCGCGCAGTCCTGAAGGGTCCGCCCGTACACATTTCGAATCCCTGCGATGAAAGGAGGAGCGATGATGCGATGGGCCGCGCTGGTGATCACCCTGGGGCTCGGTTTCCTGGTGGTGCCCGCCCAGGCGCAGGTGACTTTCGGGCCCCAGCTGGCCTGGGGAGACGACACGGATTTCGGAATCGGAGGACGGATCAACTTCGACCTGGCGGGTCCGCTCGCCATCGATGACGGACTCTTTCAAAACCTCTTCGCCAGCGCGACGGGCAGCTACTTCTTCGACGACTGCGGCTCCGGTGTCCCGGACGCCGTGGACTGTTCCTTCATCGAGTTCAACGGAAACGCGAACGTCCCCTTCACGATCGAGGACTCCTCCGTGTCCGGTTATCTGGGGAGCGGGGTCCACCTCGCCCGCTTCTCCGTGGATACGAACAGTGTGAATCAGACCCCGGGCCTCTTTCTCCCGACCACGGACACGGAAGTCGGCCTCAACGTGCTCGGTGGCTTCATGTTTCCGGTTTCCGATCTGACCGGCTTCGTCGAGGGAAAGTTCGGTCTGGTCGGTGCGCAGCAGTTCATCCTCTCGGCGGGGATCCTCTTCGGCGGGTGACGCCGCGCTCGTGATGAGCGAAAGCCCTCCCTCTACCAGACCGGAGAGGGAGGGCTTTTCGTGCGGTGGCGGCGGTGGTTAGCCGCCTCGTCCATGGTCGCTGCTGGACTCGAACCAGCGACCCCTACGATGTGAGCGTAGTGCTCTACCAACTGAGCTAAGCGACCCTCCTACAGTACCCCCACGGGGAATCGAACCCCGGTTTCCTGGCTGAGAACCAGGTGTCCTAGGCCACTAGACGATGGGGGCAAAAAAATGACCCTCGTCGCGAGGGGAGAGCAATGATAAGCCGGCGCGATAACCCGATCAAGCTCCCTACGGGAAGCTCGCGTGCTGGGGAACACTCACCTCCTCGATTGCCGCGATGCAGCGGGTCCGGTCACCTTCGCGAACCGATCTCGACCAACCGACTCGGCTGCGTGCGGTCGATCAGGCCCTCCGTCCCGCTCGAGAGGAACCCCAGGACCTGACGAAACACCTCGGGGTCGTCCACCATGCCCTGGTGTGTGGGACAGCACACCTCGATGTTCTCGGCCTCCGGCAAGATGGCCGACGAATTCGGAATCACCACCAGATCGAGGGGCGACCGAACCGCGAGCATCTCGATCTCGCCGTCGGCCTCCGTCTCCTCGTTCAGCTCCTCGAGGAAGTCGCTTCCGGGGACCATCTCCCGGCCTCCATCTCCCCAGGCCAGGATCGCCGTCATCGTCCCATGGTGAGGCGTAGCGAGAAAGACGATCCTGCGCACGGAATCCCCACCCTCCAGCTCCAGGTATCGTCGCACCGCGAGTCCGCCCATGGAGTGCGCGACGATGTCGACCTTCTCCGACCCACTGAGTGTTCGGAGACGCGCGACCGCCGACGCCACCTCCGCCGCGTGCTCGTCATTGCTGCCCACGACGTCCTGGAAGGTGAGGGTCAACACGCTGGGCGAAGGCCAGCCGGACTCCACGAGCCGCTCTCCAAGCGGCTCGACCCGACCCGCGTCGTCCGCCCAACCGGGAATGAGGACGACGGGCGTGCGGGCGGGCTCCATCGACGGATCCGCCATCTGCGCCTGCGCATCGGCCGTGCCGGAGGCGACCAATACGCCCACAACCACCGGAAGCAACCGATGGAACCAGAGACCCGAATGTCGTATCCGCATCTTCACCATGTCTCGTACACTCCAAGTGAGGCGGCTTTGCGGCTCTTCGCCGGCTCCCTATCTTCACCGCCGTTGTCGCGGTCCGCTCTCCCATTCGGCCGGACCGCGAGCCATGGTTTCCGTCCGGTGCTACACCGCCCCGGCTCAGGAGATCGAATCGTACAAGGAGCGTCGTATGTCCCAGAAGACGGGGACGGAAAGATGGGCCCTCATCCTCGGCGCTTCCAGCGGGTTCGGTGAAGCCTGCGCCCGCGCCCTGGCAGCCGACGGATATCACGTGTTTGGTGTGCACCTCGACCGCAGAGCAGGCCTGAAGAAGGTCGAGGAGCTCCGAGACGAGCTCGAACAATCGGGTGTCGGGGCGCACTTCTTCAACATCAATGCCGCGGATTCCGAGAAGATGGAGGCGACGCTGGACCAGATGGCCTCGGTCATGGAGCCGGGTCAGGACATCGGAGTGCTCATGCATTCCTTGGCGTTCGGTACGCTCCGACCCTTCGTCGGCGACGATGCCGTGAGCCCAGCCCAAATGGACATGACGCTTCGGGTCATGGCGCACTCCCTCGTCGACTGGACCCGAGCCGTGGTCTCGCGGGGGTTGATGGGTGAGCACGGTCGCATCTTCGCGATGACCTCTTCCGGATCCAACCGGATCATCCCGTCCTACGGGCCGGTTTCGGCTGCGAAGGCGGCTCTGGAGTCCCACTGTCGTCAATTGGCTTACGAGCTGGCTCCGAAGGGAATCACTGTCAACGCGCTCCGTGGCGGAGTCACCGATACGCCCGCGCTACGAAAGATTCCGGGAAGCGATGTGCTCCTGGAGGGAGCGGGCGCCCGCAATCCGTCTGGCCGGCTCACTACTCCTGAGGACGTTGCCGCGGCAACCGTCGCGCTCTGCTCTCCGAAGACGTACTGGGTTACCGGCAACGTGATCAACGTTGACGGGGGCGAGGAGATCACCGCGTGAGCTGGGCCAAACGCCGGCCCAGAGGTTCGACCGACCAGTCGAGTTGAGCGCGTGCAATCGTAAGGGAGGGAGTCAGCTCGACGACCTCGCCCCCGCCGCCGGCGGGCAGAACGATCAGACCTTCGGCAAGAAGCGCGTGGGCGGCTCGGACCCCCAGGCCCCCTTCTACGGAGCGCTCGAACCCCTCCACACCCACGAACATCCCCCTCCCCCGGACTCGGCAGTGCCCTGCCTCGGCGGCGATCGCCTCGGCAAGCCGTGCGCGAAAGCGGGCTCCTTCCGACTCGGAGCGCGCACAGAGACCTTCTTCTTCGAGAACATCCAAGAACGCCAGCGCGGCGGCGCACGAGAGAGGGTGCCCCAGGAACGTGGAGGTATGGATCGCCTCACCCTCGGAGGCCGGCCAGGCGTCCATTACGTCTGTCGGGCCGAGGCAGCAGCTGAGCGGAAGCCCGCCGCCGAGCGCTTTGCCCAGACACAAGAGGTCGGGGACGAACCCCTCTCTCTCGAAGGCGAAGAGCGAGCCGGTCCGCCCGAAGCCCGTGAAGATCTCGTCCAGGACGAGGAGGGCGCCCGCCTCGCGCGCTCGCGCGGCCACGGCCGAGAGGAAGCCCGGCGGAGGTATCCTTATCCCAGCCCTTCCCTGAATCGGCTCGAC
>JAHEKL010000091.1 GCA_024638345.1 Gammaproteobacteria bacterium
CGAGCGTGCTGCGCCGTCGGACCATTCCTCGAATCCGATCCGTCTGCCTTCATCCAGTGGGATTCCAGCGGGCGCGGTGATCTGGTGCGCTTGAAACGGCGCTGAGAGGAAGGAGACCGGGGAGCTCGAATAGACGGTTCCATCCACGTCGAATCCGGGGACGTCCACGACCGTGCCGGACTCGATCGCTTCCAGCGTGATCGTAGCGAGCCGGGTGTTCACGGCGAAGCGAAGGTCGTGGGGCGCGCCGCCGACCGACTCGATCTCCGTGAGCGTCACACCGAGACCTCCGCCCAGCTGCGAGATCGAGGCGGGCGGCTTACCTGCGTGGAACTCCCGGTTGGTCTCACACGGCACCATGGGATCGTTGTAATCGAAGGGCGAAGGCTTGATGCAACCCGGAAAGGAGTCGCCCGGGTCTCCCCTCCCTCCGCCAGAAGTCGTCAGTTGGGCCTTTCCGTCCGCCTGACGCAGCCTGACGCCCATCCGGTTCCGATCCACGTTGATCGTATTGAGCGGCCACTTCTCATCCAAGACGTCCTCGTCGACCTGCCAGATCAGAAGCCCCGGCTCGTACAGGGTCTGATCGGACCCGATCCGCTGCCGGTTTTCGAGGAGGACGTATTCTCGACTCCCGTCCCGGGCCGGGAGCTTGAGCACCCTTCGCCCTGTCTCCACGGGCTCGAGCATGATGATCTCGTCGGTCTCGGGCGGCACCTCCTCGACCGTGAGCCAACCGAGCGCGGCCTTGGTCCACGCTCCCATGTGGCAGGGGCGCTCGGGGGTGGCTCCCCCGCATCCCCAGCCGCCCGTAGCCATGAGGTCCCAGTTTCCGGCCCCGGCGAAGAACCCCCCGGAGCTGGTTCGATAGAGATCCGGGAGACCGAAGCCGTGCCCGAGCTCGTGCGCGAAGGTTCCGATCTCGCTGATGCTCTCCGCATCACAGGCCATGAGCGGTTGTATCGTGTAGTCGTTGATGTGGATGTTGCCGGGGCCGTTCGGCCAAGGTGTGGAGGTGGAGAATCCGTTCGGAAGCCGACCCTGCGTCGCCGAGCTCAGGCTCCAACGGTGGGACCAGATCCGATTCGCCGCCCCGTCACACTCGGCGCCCTGGTCGGTGTGGAACACCGTCAGGACATCGACGAAACCGTCGCCCGACTGATCGAACTGGCTCCAATCGACGCCCGAATCGTCCAGTGCCTGCACGATCGCTTCGATGAAAGCTCCCACCCCATTGTCGAAGCTGGAAGCGAGCCCGCTCTCACCTAGCGTGACACTCGCGCGATCCATCCCTGTGTCCTCCCAGTCGAAAGCCACGCCCTCCAACTGGACCAGACCCCCGGAGATCTCGTCGTAGTACTCGGTCAGGGTTTGGTAGTAGGAGTTGGGGCCATCGAAGAACTCGGTCTGGACCTGATCGCGCGAGAACGCGACTTGCGGGGGGCCGTCAGTGAAGCGCCCCAGAACGAGGGGAAAGCGGAACGCCCCTACCACCGGATCCTCCCGGGGTCCGATCGCTCGCGAGCGCACGGAAGGCGCCGATGCCCCGGGGCCGAAACGCATGCCGCTGCGCAGGGCATCCATCCGCTCGCGTCCTTCGCGTCGGAAGCGAAACGCGTCGGGGTCGCGCGCACGCTGCCGGTAGTAGCCGTCTGGCGGGCGCGTGCCGTGGATCTCGCCGAGCAACTCGACGTCCTGGGCCGTGGCAGATCTCGGGCCCAGGAATGCGAACAGCGTGAGAAGGAACGGGACCACCAGCCAGTGGCCCACGCCGAGTCTCGCGCCCCCCCGGGGAGGGCGTCTCGCGTGGAAAGGGGGGTTCCGCATTAAGGCTACTACCTCAGGTCCTGACCTCGGATCCCGAGTTCCGCTGCTCTCGCGCGCAGCCCGTCGATGACGTTCTGGATATGCTCGCTCCTCTCCAATCCGACGAGCTCGACCCCCCTGGCGACCTCGTCTCGGCTGACGCCGGCTGCGAAGGCTTTGTCCTTGATCTTCTTGGTGACGGACTTCGGGCGCAGGTCGTCGATGCCGTTGGGTCGAACCAGACAGCATGCGACCACGAGGCCCGACAGCTCATCGCATGCCACGAGCACCCGATCCAGCTCGCTCTCCGGCTCCACCCCAGTGAACTCGGAACGGTGAGCGAGGATCGCCTGAACGACAGGCTCCGGATAGCCGCGCTCCTCGAGTGCCTCTACCGCCTTCAGCGGATGTTCCTCGGGGTTCCGTTCCCAGTCCAGATCGTGGAGGAGACCCGCGAGTCCCCAGAGCTCTTCGTCGGCCCCCCGCATCCGGGCGTAGTGACGCACGGCCGCCTCGACTGCGAGCATGTGGTTCTTCAGTCCGGGGTTCTCGACCCACTCGTCGAGCAGCTGGAGCGCATCGTTGCGATCGGGCATGGCGGGTCCGTGAGGAGAGGGTCAGACCGTGGAAGACGGACAGAGAAAAGAGAGGGTGCACGCCTCGCAGCGCGGTCTTCTGGCTGCGCACACCGCCCGACCATGAAAGATGAGAAGATGGGACAGGAGGGTCCAGCGATCCTTCGGCAAGAGGGCCTTGAGATCTCGCTCCACCTTCTCTGGATTCGACTCCTTCGTCAGGCCCAGACGTCGTGACAGCCGACCTACATGGGTATCGACGACCACGCCTTCGGCAATGCCGAAGGCGTTTCCCAGTATGACGTTGGCGGTCTTGCGGCCCACGCCCGGGAGCTTCAGGAGATCTGTCATGGTCTCGGGAATCCTCCCTCCGTGTCTCTCCACAACCGCCAAGGCCATGCCGATCAGATTCCTGGCCTTGCTTCGAAAAAAACCGGTGGAATGGATGATCGACTCCAACTCGTCCTGATCCGCGTTCGCGAGAGACCGAGGGTCCGGAAACCGTCCGAAGAGCTCGGGTGTGACCATGTTCACCCGTTCGTCCGTGCACTGGGCGGAGAGAATCGTCGCTACGGTGAGCTCGTAAGGATCTCGGTGCTCCAACGCGCACCGCGCGTCCGGGTACTCGACCTGCAGAAGATCGAAGATCTGCGTGGCTCGCTCTCGCCTTACGGCCTGCGATTCTCTCTTCACGCGTGGGGCCTCTCGGTCTGATCAGGTGGTCCCCCTTCGGTCGCTGGGGGCCTAACCCGCCGGAACGGGATGGCGCTCGGCGGAGCGGTCGGTTGAAGCTCCGAGTCCGCCGGAGATCCGGACGAAGTCTCCGTTGGACCGAGCGCTTCTGGGATCGCAGCCATGTACGCGAACGTGCGTCCCACCAGCTTCAGGACCTCGCCCATCGTCCCGACCGAGTAGAGCTGGTCCAGCTCCCCCCCGGGCAATAGAGTCGAGAAGTCCTCTCCGTCGGCCCTCACCTGTTCGATCGGCCAGCGCTGTGCCCCGCTCAGCGAGACCGGGGGGAGCTCCGTGACCGAGATGCCGGGCCGCCCCCGGCGGAGACCCAGGGCGACCAGAAGGGCGAGTGTCCCACGGGCCGCGCGAGTCCAGAACAGACCATCGATCGGCTCCGCGGCATCTCCCTCCCCGGGCGCCGACCAGAAGAGGTGGCTGGGCAGCTGGAGGTAGCCGGAATCGGCTGGCAGATCGCCGTCCCACCCAGTCGAATCGAACGAAGCACTCACGAGGTGACGAGCGGTGCTCGTCTGGATCAGGTAGATCGGTTCACCGGCCGCATGGAAGTGAAAGGAATGAAACAGGAAAGCTCCGAACCGCTGCAGGGCGTCGCCACCCCTCTCGCTCCCCTGGATCTCCCTAATCGCGCGACCCACCTCTCCCAGCATCAGAAAGGCTCCTGGATCCCGCAGATCCGAGGCACGTGACCGGGCTTCGTCCGCGATGGAAGCAAAGACGCGATTCGCGAATTCTCTTCCAGGGATACCGATTTCGTAGGGCGTGAGGCGCGCCCATCGGTCGTCGATGCTCACGCATCACTCCCGTCGGCGTCGCCCCCACGGGGCCGATCGATCGGACGTTCGCCCCCATTGGGCCGTCCGAGCCCTTCGATCGATGAATCGTCGAGTGCGACCGCTTCCGCCTCCGATTCGATCAGATCCAGCGGCGCTCGCTTGATCAATCGCCCGAGACGCTCCCAGATCGACTGATCCCGAACGAGAACGAGCTGGAGTGAGACGTCGTCGCTGTCCAGTCCGGTGATCCATACGTAGTGGATGTCGCCCAGCTCACCGGGCCGTGCGATGGACCACCTCTTGCCGGCAAAATCAAACTCCAGACGCTCCGTGGCGTCGAACTGGCTTGGGCTCCAGCGCTGCTCGATGAAGAGCTCTCTCTCCGCCTCGTATACTCCGGGGGCCACCTCGACCCCCGACTGGAAGTACCACGGATCGAAGTCGAGACCCTCGTCCCGCCGGTGGGCTTGCTCCATGGCATGGTCGACCCTTTCGAGCGCGTCATCCTCGACCATGAACTCGAGGTGGTGCCTGAGCTCATGGGTGATCGTCTCCCAGAGCTCCTCCTCCCATGAGAAGTCGGGGTCGGACTCCGCGATTTGGGCGAAGGATCCATAGAACAGCGTGAGGATCGACCGGGTGGAATCCGGGCCGCCGTAGCCAGAGGGATAAGGCTCGGTCGAGCACGTTCCCAGCGTGAAATAGTCGTCGTGGTCCGGATGGGTCTCGGCCTCGCGCTTCACCACGATGCCGTCGACACCCTCCCGATAGGTCGCCGGGACCTGGCCCCATATCGCGTGCGCCCTCTCGACGAAGGCCCGGTACTTCAATTTCGAACCCGGCGGATCGTGAGACCTCCTACGCGGAGGACTCGTGGCCTGGGCGCTCGGCTGACCCCAGCCTATCCCGGGCGACGAGAAAGCGATTCAGAGAATACAGGACAACCAAGACGAGTCCCCACTGGACGATGAGGGTGCCGGCGCTGAAAGCCGAAACGGGATCCAACGCCTGCGCCAGCCCCTCGCCGCGGGCCTGCCACAACCACCACCCGATGAGGACGACCGCCTGGACGACGACCAGCCGAATGGCCCAGTCCCACCACGCCCCCACGCGGATGTCGGCGTCGGCGGTGTTGATGAACTCCTCTCTCCACCTCGTCACACCGTAGCGCAGTATGGCGTATGCGTAGAAGAACCCCGAGAGCATGAGCCCCACGCCCCAAACGAAATCCTGGTTCGCGAAGACGTCCATCGACAATGCGGACGGCACCCCCATCAGGATACCGGCGATCCCCACGATGGCGATCGCCCGCCCTCGCGAAAGGCCGAGATCCGTCAGCACTCGCGCGGCCACCTCGATCATTGCGATCAGCGAGCTCCACGCGGCGAAGACGAGCGCCAAGAAGAAGAGGGCGAGAAAGAAGCGACCCAGGGGGATCGTGGCGAAGAGCTGCGGCACCCAGATGAACGTCAACCCTTCGTTTCCGGCTCCAACGATCTCGGTCGCCGCGTCCGGCATCGCCGAAAATACCGTGCATAGCACCATGATTCCGGCCAGCAACGACATGCTGTTGTTCCCGAAGCCGATGACGAACGCGTTGAGGGCGGTGTCCTCTCGACCGCGCATGTAGATGGCGTAGCAGAGCACGAGACCCCACCCCGCCCCCGTGTCCCATGCGTTCTGTGTCAGGGCCTGGAGCCAGATGCCCGGCTCCGCCAGATCCGACCAATCGGGCGTGAAGAGAAAAGCGAGCCCGTCGATGGCACCCGGGAGTGTCACGGCTCGCACGGCGAGCACCAGGACCAGTACGACCAGCGACGGAATCAGAAAGCGGGCAGCGGTCTCGATCCCTCGGACGCCCCTCGATACCACGAAAACGCCCAGGCCCATGGCGATCGCGTGAGTGAGGACGGCTTCGGGCGACCCCGCATAGGTGTCCCAGAACGCCCCCGGCGGATCCGCGGGCACCGAGCCCACAACCGCAGCCGCGAGGTAGCGTATGGTCCACCCCATGACCACCGAGTAGTAGAACATGATGGCCGTGGCCGTCCAGGCGACCCACGCACCCATCCAGCCCGCGCCGGTGCCGAGCGTCTTCACGAAGGCCCCGATCGGCCCCGACCGTGTGCCCTTGCCCAGACCGAACTCGAGGATCAGCAGGGGAATGGACCAGAGGAGGAGGAAGACGACCCACGCCACCAGGAACGACCCTCCGCCCTGGGTCGCGGCGATCCGGGGGAAGCGCCATATGTTTCCAGTCCCCACCGCCATCCCCATCATGGCGAGCAGCATGCCCCACCGGGACGTGAACACGCTGGAGCCGTTGGTCGTCATTGCTGAGGCTGCTTAAGGGGTCATGAGTGCGGTCTCGGGTCGGCAGCCCACGGACTCGGCGTCAGCCTGTTCCTTCCAGTTGGTCCCGGATCCAGTCGAGCACGCGGGAGGACTCGACGCGTGTCTGCTCGAGGCTGTCACGGTCCCGAATGGTGACGGTCCCATCTTCGCTCGTCTGGCCGTCGACGGTCACGCACCAAGGCGTGCCGGCTTCGTCCTGCCGTCTGTAGCGTCGGCCGATCGATCCGGCCTCATCGTAGAAAGCCGGGACCGCCGCTGCTCGTAGTCCTTCGACGATCCCGTGAGCCAACTCCGGGAGACCGTCCTTTTTGACCAGCGGGAAGACCGCCGCCTTGACCGGGGCCATACGCGGGTGGAAACCGAGCACCACTCGCGACTCCCCCTCGACCTCTTCCTCCCGATACGCGTCCGCCAGGAGCATGAGCACGGTTCGGTCGACTCCCACCGCAGTCTCGACGACGTAGGGGACAAAGCGCTTTCCACCGCCGGAATCGATGTACTCGAGTCGCTTGCCCGAGTACTCCTCGTGCCGCCGGAGATCGAAGTCGGTTCGATTATGAACCCCCTCGAGCTCCTTCCACCCGAACGGGAAGTGGTACTGGATGTCGACGGCCTTCTTGGCGTAGTGGGCGAGCTCATCGGATCCATGCTCGTGAAGCCGAAGGTTCTCACCCTTCACTCCCAGCGATCGATGCCAAACCTGACGCTCTTCGAGCCATCGGTCGAACCACTCCTCGTCGGTTCCTGGCTCTACGAAGAACTGCATCTCGGCCTGCTCGAACTCACGTGTCCTGAAGATGAAGTTCCCGGGCGTGATCTCGTTTCGGAATGCCTTGCCAATCTGAGCGATGCCGAAGGGGATCTTCTGACGGGACGACGTTTGGACGTTGAGGAAGTTCACATAGGATCCCTGGGCGGTCTCCGGTCGCAGGTAGACGACCGAGCCTTCGCTCTCCACGGGCCCCATGAAGGTGCGAAACATGAGGTTGAACAGGCGGGCCTCGCCCAGGTCGCACTCGCCGTGCTCGCCGGGACTCATGGACGGCTTTCGACCGCACTCGCTCGAGGCGAGCTGATCCTCACGGAAACGCAGCTTACAGGACTTGCACTCGACGAGAGGGTCGGTGAACCCTTCGACGTGACCCGACGCCTCCCAAACTCTCGGGTGCATGAGGATCGAGGCGTCGACGCCCTCGACGTCGTCCCGCTGGTGCACCATCCGGCTCCACCAGCTCTCCTTCACGTTTCTCTTTAGCTCGATGCCCAGGGGACCGTAGTCCCAAACGGATCCGGTTCCACCGTAGATCTCGGAGGATTGGTAGATGAAGCCGCGTCGCTTCCCCAGCGACACGAGCTTATCCATCACGTCGTGCTCGGCCATGGATTCGCAGGGAGTGGCAGGGTTGGGAGAGCCGATCGGTCGAACGCAAGACGGGCCCCGAGGGCCGCTAGAGGGGGTCCGGGACCCGAATGGGCAGAATGATAGGAGCGGTCCCCAGCGCGAGCAACCGGAGCGCGCGGCCACTCGTCCGTCAGAACCCCCGCGCGAGTGCTCGGGTAGTACTTAGGTTCTGGAGCACTCGACGTGGGATATGGACGGACGAGGACTTCCCGCTTTAGACTGGCGGGACGGCTGAGATGGTGAGCCCCCGAAGGAGCATCGAGATGCTGACGTTTACAGATAGGGCGCGCGAGATGGTTTTGAACTTCATGGACCAGAGCGGCGAGGATCTTCGCTCGCTCCGGATCAACGTGAGTGGTGGGAGTCCGGTCGCTCCCTCGTTCGAGCTGACGCTGGTGGAGGACTCGGATCGGACGGAAGAGGACCTCCACGTCGACGCCGGTGGATTCACGGTGGTCGTCGACCAGGGTAGCGCCGAGCGGCTGGAGGGCGCGACCGTGGACTTCGTCAATCGGGTCAACGGCTCCGGATTCGAGATCATTCCCGCGGGCCCGACCACGACCGGCGCCCCGTCGAGCAGCGTTCCCAAGGGGGACTTGGCCGACAAGGTGCAACTGATCCTCGACGAGCAGGTGAACCCCTCCATCGCTTCCCACGGAGGCCAGATCAACCTGGTGGACGTGCAGGGCACCGAGGTGTTCATGGAGATGACCGGCGGGTGCCAGGGATGCGCCATGTCGAGAATGACCCTAAGGCAGGGTGTCGAGCGGATGATCCGCCAGCACGTTCCGGAGGTCACGGAGATCCACGACGTGACCGACCACGCGGCGGGTGAGAACCCGTACTTCGCGGATTGACGGAGCGAGCGGTGCTGAGTTCCGGGATACGGGGCCTGGCGAGGTCTGCGCGGGTCCTCCGGCTGCGTGGAGTCGCTGGGACTCTGCTTGCGGCCTGCCTGGCTTTTTCGTTTTCCACCTCGATAGCTGCTCCCCTTCAGGCACAGGCTGCTTCCCGGGAGTCCCCGGTCGTCGGGCCGCCCCGGGGGGCGGTCTTGCTGGCGGGCGGGGGGAACCTGGGTTCGGAGATTTGGGAAAGGTTCATAGAGCTTGCGGGTGGCGATGCGGCACGGATCGTCGTCATCCCGACCGCTGCGCCGGACGAGGACCTGCCCTACGGGTGGCGGGGGATCGAGGCTCTCCGCTCAGCGGGAGCCGAGGAGTTCGTGCTCCTCCACACCAGAGACCGTGGCAAAGCGGATCAGGAGTCCTTCGTGCAGCCGATCCGGGAGGCGACGGGGGTCTGGCTACCAGGTGGAAGGCCATGGAGACTCGTCGATGCCTATCTCGACACCCGGGTACATGAGGAGCTGTTCGCGCTCTTGGACCGAGGAGGCGTCGTCGGCGGCACGTCCGCCGGGGCCTCCATCCAGGCCTCTTTCCTCATGCGGGGAGATCGAGATACGAATCAGATCGTCTTTTCGCCCGAATACCTCGAGGGATTCGGCTTCCTGGAGAGGGCGGCGGTGGATCAGCACCTTCTGGCTCGAGGGAGGGAAGCCGACCTCTGGGAGGTCATTGATCGTTATCCGGATCTGCTAGGGATCGGGCTGGACGAGGGTACGGCAATGGTCGTCCAGGGAAACCGGGCCGAAGTGATCGGGGGAAGCCAAATACTTCTCTACGACGCGAGTCGGGATTCAGAGCTGCCCGCTCGCTTCGGTGCGGGAAGCTTCCTCGACCTGGGTGTTCGGAGGGCGATCGGATTCGACGGCGGGAGCCGCGCCCGAAGCGCCGCCGGCGTCGGAGACGACTGCTGAGAGGCCCGGCACCGGATCCGCCCGCATCAGATCTTCCAGCACGGGAGCGAGCTCCCTGAGGATCTGCGTGGGCAACGCGCTGGTGAACCAATAGTCGTCGGCTGCCTCGCCCGGCACGTAAGCCGTCACGACCCCGTAT
>JAHEKL010000092.1 GCA_024638345.1 Gammaproteobacteria bacterium
GTGACGGACGCCGAGACCGGTGGGCCTGTGGCTCAGGCCCAGATCCAGATCCTTGGAGGAGGACAGTCGCGCGGAGCCACGAGTGGCCAAGACGGGCAGTACCGGACGGAGCTCCCGTCGGGTACGTACGACCTCGTGGTGCAGATGTTGGGCTATATGGGAGCTCGCTTCGAGAATGTTGGAGTGGCGGCTGGAGGAAGCACGACCTATGACATGGTGCTGACCTCGACGGTGCTGGCTTTGGACGAGATCGTGGTCTCGGCTTCCCGAGAAGTCCACCGAGGCGCCGGCCACCATCCATCTGGTGAGCGCGATCGAGATCGAGGAGCGACCGACGCCCACCATCATCGACCACCTCCGCTCTGCGCCGGGTGTCGACGTCATCACGACCGGACTCCAAGGGTCCAACGTGGTCGTGCGCGGCTTCAACAACATCTTCTCGGGCGCGCTCCACATGCTGACGGACCATCGGTTGGCAGGTGTGCCGTCCCTGCGCGTGAATCTCATGCATTTCATTCCCGCCACCGACGCCGATATCGATCGGATGGAAGTCGTCCTGGGCCCCGGCTCGGCGCTCTATGGGCCGAACACCGCAAACGGGGTCGTCCACGTTCTGACGAAGTCTCCTCTGACGAGCCAGGGCACGAGCGTAACCGTCGGAGGTGGTGAGCGATCCGTCTTCCAGGGCTCCTTTCGGTCGGCCTTCCTGCTGAGCGAGGACCTGGGATTCAAGATCTCTGGCCAGTACCTGAGTGGTGACGAGTGGGAGTACGTGGATCCAACCGAACGGGCGGCCCGCCTGGCCACCGACGAGAACCCGGCGCTGTGCCTGGCGGATCGTGGGGCTCGGGGCCTGGATCTGGCAGCGGCGGGCGTCGCCTGCAACCGACTTGGACTACGCAACTTCGACATCGAGCGCTGGAGTGTGGAGGCCAGGAGCGATTGGCGGTTCGCTGAGAACGGCACGCTGGTCGGGACCTACGGGCGGACATCCTCCACCGGAATCGAGATGACGGGGCTGGGCGCAGGCCAGGTGGAAGACTGGATGTACGAGTTCTACCAGGCACGGCTGAACTTGGACCGCTTCTTCGCTCAAGCCTACTACAACACGAGTGATACTGGTGACAACAGCTATCTCCTTAGGGATGGCACGTCTCTGGTGGACCAATCGACTCTTTTTGTGGCCCAGGTCCAGCATGGGCTATCGGTTTTCGACGAGGTGCAGGACTTCACCTTCGGCGTCGACTACTACGCGACACGACCCCAGTCGCGGGGTACGATTTATGGCATCTACGAAGCCGACGACGACATGAATGAGTGGGGCGTCTACCTGCAGTCCAAGACGGCCCTCACTTCGCAGCTCGAGCTCATTCTGGCGGGCCGGGTCGACTCTCATTCTCGGCTTGCGGATGAGGTCTGGTCGCCCCGAGCGGGTCTGGTCTTCCGGCCCCAAGAGAGTCAGAGCTTCCGGCTTACGTACAACCGGGCCTTCTCCACCCCATCTAGCCTGAATCTATTCCTGGATGTTTCGGGCGGGTTCGCTCCGCCACCCCTAGGCCCACTCGGCTACAGCGGTCGTGCGTTCGGGACCGGCGACGCCGGGTGGTCTCTCCAGCATCCGGACGGGAGGTTGAGAGGGATGCGGTCGCCGTTCACTCCGGCTGCGGCGGGAGGGCCAGGTCAGCTACTTCCCGCCGACCCTTCGATTCTCTGGCCGCTGGCGGTGGGCGTCCTCCAGGCCCAGGGCGCGATCGATGTCCAGACCGCGGCGCTACTCAACACCCTTTCGCCGACATCGTCGGACATCGGCCTGATGCTGCTGGATACATCTACCCTGGCGTTGACACCGGCCTCGTCCACCGTTCTCCCGGATGTGCCTCCGCTCCGTGAGTCGTACACAGAATCCTTCGAGCTGGGCTGGACCGGGGTGATCGAGAATCGGGTGGCGATCTCGGCCGATGTATATCGCATGACGAAGAACGACTTCGTCTCGCCTCTGCTGACCCAAACCCCTGTGATTCTTCTGAATGGGCAGGACGTGGGCGCGTTCATGGCTGTGCCGGTCGGAACGGCAATCGCGGCGCAGCTTATTGCCGGGGGAGTGGATCCTGAGACCGCTCAAGCCACGGCCGCCGCTACGGTTGCACAACTAGCCGAGGGTGTCGCGTCGATTCCTTTGGCGGTCGTTTCCTCCGATCAGGTAGGGGGGCAAGGCGCGGATTTGATCGCCACCTATCGGAATCTCGGCGATGTGAACCTTTGGGGAGCCGACCTCTCGGTGCAGGCGTTTCTGAACGACGAGTGGAGCGTGAGCGGCACGTTTTCGTGGGTCGACAAGGACTTCTTCGAGATCGACGACGGGACCTCGATCGCGTTGAACGCCCCCCAGCGGAAGGGGTCACTGGGAGTGGCTTATCGAAATCTGTCCTCAGGGCTCAGCGTCTCCGCTCGGGGCCGCTTCACCGCTTCGTTCCCTGCGCAGTCCGCCGACTTCGTCGGGACACGGTGCGTCACGGGCGAGTCCGTGGGGGAGGACTGCGTAGACTCGGCGGCCATACTCGACCTCACCGCCGGATATCAGGTGCCGAATACGCGCGCCACGCTGCAGTTGTCCGTGAACAACATCTTCAACACCGGATACCAGTCCTTCGTCGGGGTGCCGAAAATCGGACGCTTCACGATGGTGAGAGTGAAGTACGATCTGTTTTGATCCGGTCTCGATCCAGGAGGTGCAGACTCGTATCCACGGTCTCGCCCTAGTGGGCGCCCTGATCCGAGACTGGCTTCATTCCACTTGTCCGAACAGCACCACTCGGTTTTGCCCGAACTGCTTCGCGCACCTGGGACAAGTCGCGTAGAAGAAGTAGATCTTCTCGATCCGGTGCCCTTTCCGGTCCGCGTAGTCCTCCATCGCGTGCACCCACTTGGAGACGTGTCGGTAGGGACCTTCGAACACCTTTGTCAGAAATGTGCCTGACAGCTTCACGATCTCTTGACCCGGCACTTCGCGATCGACAGCCATGTAGATATCGGATCCCCAAGGGGAGACCTCGTCAGTCAGCCAGATAGGCTCCGCCGGGTACGCTTCCGCGTCCTCGATCACAGATTGGTCCCGGCCAATCACCGGGCCGAAGTTGAGGGGGATGTGCAAGAAGGCTCGAATATGGTCTCGCAGGAATAGCTTGTCCTTCCAGGTGACCTGCTTCTCGTCCCAGCGAAGTGGATCGAGTCTTGCGCAACATCCGGTCTCTGCGTTGTCGTAGGTGGTTTCGGCCAGCTTCATTCCGGTCACCTTCACTTGAGTTGAGTAGGAGCCATCGCTCGCGCCTTCCGCGCTCGAGCCCCAGTTTCATGGTATGCTAGCCAGTCGGTCAACATGCGCGACACTCGTGTGGGTCAGCCTCGCGAGCTCCACTATCGCCTGCTTGGGGCCTGGCCAGAATCCTGAGCCCAATGGCAGGGTCCTCTCCGCGTTCGCTGCAGATGTCTTGAGTACGGGAAGGGTCCTTGAGAACAGCACCGCGTGCGTTGTCGACGCAGTGTGTCACCTTCGAATCGAATTCGCCGACACTTCGATCGTTGCGGTCTACGGCAGCGGCGAGCGTCCTGCCTCGGCTTGTGAGACTCCGCCCGACGTGTCCAACGTCGCGTTCGAGGCCGAGGCCGGAGATCTCGTCGAAGTGGTAATCTCAACGTGTGCCTCTGGGGGTCACTACGTGCGACAACTCACCCGACCTTTGGGCTAAGACCCACGTCGGTCTGATGATGTGCGTGGGGTCCATCGGGTACGCGCTCGCCGAGCCCGACACTTGAGATGAGGAGTCCATAGGCAGATGACCACGCTCATGAGGATCGCGATCGGAGCTCCTCTGCTTGCGCTGAGCGCATGCGGTGGGTGTGACACGTTGACCGGAAGTTGCAGCGGTCTCGGCGAGTTCGGGCTTGTGCGCGCGACCGTTCTAGACCAGGACGCGACTCCTGTCCCCGACGTATCGGTGTGCAGCACCATGGGCACCGGAGCCACGGCCCAGGTCTGTGGATCCACCCAGAACGACGGCACCGTCGACCTCCCTCCGGTAAGAGCGGGTTCGAGGCGCGTTTCGGTGGATCCTCCCACTGGATACGTCCAAGGATCCACGCCCTTGGAGAAGACGGTCCTTGTCGTGAGGGATCAGACGACCGAGGTGGAGTTCAGGCTCCTGCAGCAGTAGCGCGCCCGGGCCCGCCCGAACGACCCGACCGGGACACGTCGCCGGACGCTACCAGCGGGCCCTGTGTCCCCTCGCATCTACGTGCACGAAGGGGCCATGAGCCCCGTTCTTCCGATATACCGCGAGTCCGCCCGGGCGGACGGCCGTCCGCTGCTCGACACGTTCCACGACCTCAGCGAGTACTTGCGCGTCGTTGAAATCGATGCGGCCGTCATCGTTCATGTCGTCCATCTCGCCATCTCGATCTTCGTCGATGAAGATGTCGGCGGCATCTCCCCAAAGATGCCGACTGAAGTCGGTCACGTTTCCAATCGCCCGATTGTAGGCGGGTGTCCTGAAGCCAGACATCACCGCGAGAGTCGAAACGCCGAGGCCGGAATCGTTGGCGGCGGACAGAATGGCTTCGAGCTTCTCGACGAGCGCGACCGAAAGCACGACATATCGGGGATCGCCCGGCTGCTTGCAAAGGAACTGGCCGAGGGTGAAGTGAGGACTCACGAGGATGTCCTCATCCATCGGACGCACCTCCACGAACCCTCGAGGAGCGTCGTACCCGGTCGGCATTCCTTCCGGAGGCGGGAGGTAGGAGCCTATGGCGTAGCCGTTGAGCTGGCCGGCTTCGACGCGAGTAGAAGGGAGCTGCACGAGGAAGCTGAGATCCATGGTGTCGGCAGGGGCGTGTACGATACGGACGGCTACCGCCCCTAAGTGGCCCGGCGCTTTCCACACCCAGCGGCTCGTTCCATCGGCGCGGAGTGAGCCCTCGCCGGACTCCACGGTCAGCGCGCCTCCATCGGTCCGGCCTCGTGCGCGGATTTCCACCTCCTCTCCCGGCAGCACCGGGATAGCCATCACCCTCAAGCTTACCGGGATCTCAGCGACGAGCATCGTGAAGCCCGCGTGGGTAGACAGAGCCCCGGTAACGTCACCCGAACGCAGGGGCGTCAGCTCGCGTTTCTCTGGCACCAGCGCCCCGAGAGCCAAGGGTAAAAGAAGGCAGAGGATCAGATTGGAACCGAGTCTCATGTGCATCACACCCCAGGGGGTTGGGAGTTGATCGCGTCCCACACGGTTCGGTCACGACCGTAGAGGTCGTCCCGGAAGTGAATCACGCCGTCGGCGTCCGCCCAGGCCGTCCAGTACAGGACGTGAACGGGAACTCCTTGACTCAGCCAGACTGTTCGCTCCGAACCTGCAGTTGCCACGGCATCGATGCGTGCCCGGTTCCACTCCGATTGGTCCGCGAGCAGGTATTCGGCCAGATCCAAGGGAGAATCGATGCGGATGCAACCCGAAGAGAACGCTCGGCTGGAACGCTCGAACAGCTCCCGGCTCGGGGTGTCGTGCAGGTAGACGTTGTGAGGGTTGGGGAACATGAACTTGACTGCGCCGAGGGCATTGAGGGGACCAGGGTCCTGACGAAGCCGGTACCGTCGATTGAAGTCGGAGCCGGTCACGGACGCCCAGTCCAGGCTGCCGAACTCGATGGTTGAATTGGTGGATTGATCGATGAGGGCGTACCCCTGGGAAACCAGCGACAGGGGATCTGCTTTCAATTGAGGGAGCTTGTCCACCGCGGCTATTCCCGGCGGAACGTGCCAATAGGGTGAAAGCACGAGATAGGTCATCGTGCTACTGAACACAGGCGTCTGCCGGTATTCTCGGCCGACGATGGCTCGATGGCGGCGCACCGTTCGACCCTGCTCCACGACCTTCACATCGAAGCCGGCGATGTTGACTTCGATGTGCCGCTCCCCGAGTTCGTCGGGGAGCCACCGCCAGCGTTCGAGATTCACCGAAAGCTGTCGAACTCGCTCTGAAGTCGGAACGTTGAGCGCTGCGAGGGTTGCCGGGCCTACGATGCCATCGTCATCCAAACCATGCCGCACCTGGAATCGCCTGACCGCTGCCGCGAGCGGCTCGTCGAACATCTCGGTGTCAGACCCTGTTTCACGGTCCAGGTCTCCCGAGGCCTGCAGGCGCGCCCGCAGCGCCGTGACCCGAGGCCCGCTGACTCCCGTCTCCATTTTCCCGCCTGCCGGGACCGTGGGCCAACCACCGCTTCGATCCAGCTCGCGGAGACGGTCGAAAGCTGCGAGCAGCGTGCCATACCTCGGCTGGCGGGGAGTCAAAGCCAGAAGGGACTCGCGAATGCGCTGAGCTTCCACTGCTCGTGTCAGCACAGTGTCCATGCGGCTGGTGCGACGGTTCGCGAGCCACTCGGGGTCGATGCTCACGGGATTGACCCGGCCACTCAGTAGGTGGGAGCCGAGAACCAAGTAGGCGTCACTCGCCAGGAGCTCGAAGTCCACTGCGGCCGCGCGTCTCGAGGAGGCCGTCTCGAGAGATCGAGCGAGCTGGTCCAGGACCTCGATGTGGTAGTTGGCGGGATCCAGCCCATGCTCCTGAGCGAGAGCCAGGGCTTCACGAAGCTCTCGATAGGCCGGCCCCGGCCGCTCGCCTGCCATCCACACCGGGCTGAACCCTCTCGCCTCGTAGAAGAGGGGCACCGCTCGAAAAGCGCGAATCGCATGCCCATCCGCGGTAATCCGGCCCGCTGCCTGGCCGGCTTCAACGCGAGTGCGCAGGGACTCGGAAAGAGCTACGGTGGCGGGTTGCGCCGCCGAAATAGGACCGTACGACGCAAGCGCACCCATGAGAAACGCATACATCGTCGCGCGAAGGATCATCCTGAACCCCGAGAAGCGGACACCCACATGACGCCAGTCCGGATGAGGGAGCAGAGGAGCGTAGGCGACATCCAAAGATGTAATCTCAATCCGTTCGTCCTTTCGGGACAACGCGCCTCCGCCCGAGTCGAGCACCGGGTCCTGACGGAAGTGGATCGTCACCATCCAATCGGCGTATGCCATCGTCGATGGGCTCGAGGCCGTGAACGACCGAGGAAGCAATGTCCGGCCTACGGACCATCCCATGAACTATTCGCTGGACGACAACGCGACCGGCTCAGGGGTGCTACACCTGCCCTGGCGAGAATCTCCAGCCCGCTGAGTCTTCGCGCACGAAGTTCGGCGGATGACCGTTCGTCCTGTCGCATCCTTTCAATGGAGGACTCATGTCCGGTCAGGTGGTCGGAGTTGGAGACAAGCTCCACATAGTCACGAGACGGATCTTCGAGGACGACCTGCGGCGCCACTACATGGGCGAAGTGGTTTCGGTATCGGATCGGCTCTGCGCAGTTCGAGGCTACACCTTCGTCTTCGATCGCAATCAAGGCGAATATCGTCGGCACGAAGACGTTCGAACCCGAATACTTTCACTCGGTGACGCTGGTCATATCGTGAACAAGCTCCCCTCGGAAGTGGACGTCCACTCGATGGAGTACCGATCGGTAGATGGATCCCTAGTCGTCGCAGATGTCAGTGGTTTCACATTGGATATCAACGAGTTCGGTCCAACGCGCTGACGCGACTCGGCCGCTTGAAGCAGACATCGAAGCTTCCAGCCCGGCCCTTTCCGTCGGAGCCTCGCCAGACTTTGGAGACGCGTCCGGCTCTTGGTACATTCCAGCCGGTTCGCCGTCTAGCGTGGCCTGCAGCCTGTAGTATGTCCAACAGACCAGGAGGGTCCGACGTGACGCGTGTCCCGACGCTGTTGACAATCGTTCCGGTTCTCATGTCCTCGATTCTGCCTGGCTGTGTCAGAAGAGGCACGCACGAGGTGGTGATCAACGAGTTGGCGCAGGCGCGCCTGGATCAGGACCAGCTCCAGTCCGAGATGCGCCGGCAGGTTCAACGGCGGGACGACATGATCCGCGCTCGCGAGACCGAGATCGCGAGGTTGCAGGGGGAGATACTGAGGCTGGAGAACCAGTTGGCGCGCGCACAGAGCGCTCTCGCACAAGCCAACACCGAGGTGGGTCGGCTGGACGTGATCCTCGGACAGCGTGGCGCGGAGTTTCGTCTGCTCGAGGCGCGCCTACAGGCCCTGAATCAGGTAGAGCAGGAGATTCGCGAGCGGAACCGGATCTACGAGGAAGTGCTGCAGCGCTTCCAGTCCCTGATCGATGGAGGCCAGCTCACGGTGAGCATTGTAAGGGGACGAATGGTCATCCAGCTGCCTCAGGATATCCTCTTCCAATCCGGGAGCGCTGCTCTGGCGGCAGACGGGACTCGAACACTACAAGAGGTGGGAGCAGTTCTCGCTGATCTCCCGGACCGTGGCTTTCAGGTAGAGGGTCACACGGACGACGTTCCGATCGCCACCGAGAGGTTCCCTTCCAACTGGGAGCTTTCCTCGGCGAGGGCCATGTCGGTCATCAGGGTCTTGTTGGCCAGCGGTGTGGACCCAGATCGGCTTTCAGGGGCTGGTTACGGGGAACATCAGCCCGTAGCGTCGAACGAGGATGCAGAAGGCCGACGTCTGAATCGGCGCATCGAGATCGTCATGCTCCCGAATCTGGATGTGATCGCCACTACCCGCCTCCCCTAGGCGACCTGCGACGCGGGCTGGCGTGGCTTCGCGACCGTCGAAGCTACTCGTCTCCAGATGCCAGTCTTTTCGGCTCGACCTTCACGCCCTTGATGGTCGTTCCGATGATACCACGCACCGCGGTCACCGCGCTTTCCCCCACCTCCTGTGCGGCTTCCAGAGCTCCAGTGAGCGCAGCAGAGGCCGCGTCGCCCGCCTTCACGCCGATGCTCTCGGCGGATTCGATTGCAGCTTCGATCGCGGCCCGGGCAACCCCTCCGACGTCCCCTCCCACTTCACTCGTCCCCCGAACGAGCCCGCGGGCTGTGTTCTGAATGGCCGTGGCGGCATCACCGCCCAGCTCCTCGACCCCACGAATCGTCCCCTGGAGCGTATTCTTTGCAGTCGTCACGAGGTCCGCGCCAATGTCCTTCGCGCCGCCGATCGCGCCGCGGGCGATGCTGAACGCTGCATCTTCGGCTCCCAGCGCGAGATCCTTCGTCGAGGAAATCGCTCCCGCAGCGGTTCCCCGCGCGAGCGCGCCGACGTCGGCCCCAATGTCTCCCGTCCCCCGGATCGCGGCCCGCACCGTATCGCTGATCACCCCCGCGGTGACGGTTGTCACTTCTCCGACTCCCTGAACGACACCGATGACGGATCCCTTGATCACTCCACCGATCTCGGTCCCCGCCTCTTCCGCAGCTTGAACCGCGCCCACGACGATGTCCTTGACGGTCCCCATTGCCTCCTGGGAGAAGCTTCCCAAACCCTTCAGGGCGCCTACCGAGCTGTCCCGAACGACTGTGACCGTCGTGTCGACGACGTCACCCGTGCCCT